>NZ_JAXAVW010000041.1:0-114295 GCF_033949945.1 Lentzea miocenica | reverse complement strand
TAGAGGCTCTTTGTCTTCCGGCTTTTCGTCCCGCTCCGTTCCGGTGTTTCCCGGCCCGTTCTGCGCTGACTTGGAGAAGATTACACAGGCCTGTTTCGATCTCCAAATCGGGGGGTCACCTAAGCACCAGTACCACCGCTGACCTGCACGTTCTCCACCCGGAAGACCGGATGGCGGTCCGCCTCCGCTTCGAACGCCGAGACCGGGTCGCCGACGCGTGCGTCGAAGAAAGGCCTAGTCACGGGCTCCTTGCGCACATAAGCGGCCAGCACTGGTGCCGCAACGGCCGCGGAAACCTCCACCAAACGCACTTGACGTGACCTACGTCCCCTTCGCACGACGGCGAAGTCAGCAGCGCGTGCGTTGTGCACCCAGTCGCGAACTCCGTACGGCGCGACGAACCACTCCTGCCCGTCATGGCGCATCAGCCGGATGGGGATCGTCCGCTCGACACCACTGCGCCGCCCACGGATGGACAGCAACACGTAGTAGGAGGGACCGACACCGAGCTTCACAACGCCACCGATCACGACGTTGCCGACACGGCGGATGAGGGTCGAGCGGAAGGTCTTGGCCACAACGTCAATCATGGACCTCATGTTCGACGTGCTCGTGATCGGTGGCGGCCCAGCCGGCCGCGCCCTGGCTCGCGCCTGCGCACAGGAAGGCCTCCACACGGCGATCGTCGACCGTCACCCGCACCGCACCTGGACGGCCACATACGGCGCGTGGGCCGACGAGCTCCCACCACACACACCGGTAGCCGCCACAAGCACAGTGGTTCGCGCCTACGCGCGCGAGGAGCACCTCATCCCCCGCACCTACGTCGTCCTCGACAACGCACGCCTCCACGAACTGCCGCACGACGTGACAGTGCTCCAACGACCAACAGAGGCGCGCTACACGTTCAACGCCACCGGTGCACGCAAGGGCCGTGCCGAACAAACGGCCGTGGGCACGGTCATCGAGTCCGGCTGCACCGAGACCACGCTGATGGACTGGCGCAACGGCGACACGTTCCTCTACAAGGTCCCGCTCGGCGACAACAAGTTCCTGGTCGAGGCGACGTGCCTGGCCAGACGCCCAGGCATGCCGCTCAGCGAACTCCGCGCGAGGCTCCACACCCACCTCGAACCTGGCACACGAGAAGAGCGCGTCCGCTTCCCCCTCGACGCACCACGAGCGAAGGACCGGGCGTTCGGCGCGGCAGCGGGCTTCATCCACCCGGCCACCGGCTACAGCGTCGCCACCTCGCTGGTCCTCGCCCCGGAGGTCGCCAGCGCCGTCAAGGCAGGCGAGGACCCGGAGCACGTCATCTGGTCCCGCAACGCTCGCATCGTGCACGCCCTGCGGCGGCGAGGCCTGGAAGCGCTGCTTCGGATGAACGCCGACGAGACAAGGGACTTCTTCGAGCTCTTCTTCCAGCTCGACGTGGAGCTGCAGCGCGCCTACCTCTCGGGCCGTGAGGACGTGGGAGGCACCGTCGCGGCCATGACAGCGTTGTTCCGGCGGGCGCCTTGGCGGCTACGCGTCACGCTCATGCGTTAAAAGGTTTCCGCGAAACCGACCTACCAGCCGAACGGCGTATTCGTATTCCAGGCCGGCCGGAGCGAAACTCCCAGCGTGAGCACGGGATCACCGAGCGCAGCCGTGCCATGGCGGATCGTCGCCAACCTCGTGAACAGCTGGTTAACCCTATTGGTGCGAGTCGTTCGCACCGGCACGATTTGAGATGTGCCCGCATTGCTGGATGACGTCAGGTTCGCCTTCCAGCCGCTGTTCAACCTGAACACCGGGGGCGTCGTGGCGGTGGAGGCTCTGGCCCGGCCGCACGACGGCAGCGTGCAGGATCTGCTTCAGGCCGCCTTCCGGGCCGGTCTGCTGACCAATGCCGACGTCGGACTCGCTTGCCGTGCCGTTCGGTCCGCAGCCGATTTCGACCTCATGTTGCCGTTGCACGTGAACCTGCTCGCTATCACGGTGGCGGACAAGCCCGAGATCATGAGCCCGTTGTACGGCGCGCTCCGGGATGCCGGGCGGTCGCCCGACAGCATCGTCATCGAGGTGGGCGAGCCGTATTCGCGGGCCAACCGCGCGAGGCTCGCGCGGGGGATGCAGACGTTGCGGAACAACGGTTTCCGCATCGCGCTCGACTGCGTGGGCGAGGGCGACGTGCCGCTCGGGATGCTCACGAGCGCTTCGCCGGACTACATCAAGCTCGATCGCGAGATCGTCCGGACGTTGCCCGGTGACGCCGCGCGGGGTGCGTTGGTGAAGTCGTTGGTGCACCTGGGCGAGTACACGGGCAGTCAGGTCGTGGCCGAGGGGGTGGAGACCGAGGCGGAGCTGACGTACCTGCGCAAGCTCGGGGTGGGGCACGCGCAGGGCAACATGCTCGCGCCTCCGCAGCGGCGGCCGGCGGTGAACGCCCGCATCGCGCCCGAGGCGGTCACGGAGACCGGGGAGATCCGGCGCACCAACACCGGTCCGCGGATCACGGCGTTCCTGCACCCCGCCACGACGCTGCCGGAACACGCCACCAGCGAGGAGGTGCGTGAGGTTCTGGCGTCGCAGCCGTCGGTCACGGGTGTCGTGCTCGTGGACGACGAGGGGCGGCCGAAGTGGTCGGTGGACCGCAACCGGTTCCTGCTCGCGGTCACCGGGCCGTACGGGCATGCCCTGCACGCCAAGCGTGAGGCGGCGCGGCTTGCCGACAAGCCGCACGTCATCGGCACTGAGTCGTCCGCGCTCGATTTGCTGGACGTGGTGGCGCACGCGAACCGTGAGCGCACCAACGACGACCTCATCGTCGTGGACCACAACGAGCGGTGCATGGGTGTTGTGCGCGTTGCGGACGTTGTGCGCGGTGTCGCCGAGCTGAAGGTGGAGCAGGCGGCCGCGCTGAGCCCGCTCACGCGCCTGCCGGGCAGCGACGCGATCGCCAAGGAGGTCGAGCGGCGCATCGAGGTCCACGAGATCTTCGCGGTGTCGTGGCTGGACGTCGACAGCTTCAAGCTCGTGAACGACTCGGTCGGGTTCGCGGCCGGCGACGACCTGATCCGTGAGATCGGGCACGACCTGGCGGACCTCGCGCACGCGTTTCCCGGGGTGCAGGTCGGGCACGTCGGTGGCGACGACTTCCTGATTCTCGCCGGGCTCGACGAGACGGTGCCGTTGTCCGCCCGTTTGCTGGACAAGTCGTACACGGCCGAGGGACGACACGTCACCCTCTCTCTTGCGACCCTTATCTGTGCTCCGGGGTCAGTGGGGTCGTATCGCGAGGTGTCGCGGTTGCTGGCACCAGTCAAGGAACACGCGAAGTCGCTCGCCGGGTCCAGCTGGGTCATGGGCCGGCCGGGCAGCGACCGACGCGATGTGCTGCGTGGTGTCGCGCAACGCGCGGTGAGTTGACAAGTACAACCGAACGCCTCCTGTGCGACGGCCTGATCACTCATAGCATCGAGGTCGCTACTCAGCGCACAGGAGGTTCGGCGTGCACGTTGGCAGCAGAACTCAAGCGGTACCCGCGCAACGCACGAGCATCGACGGCCTCCTCACCGTTGGGGTGGAAGAAGAATTCGTTCTCGTTGAAGCGTCCACCGGCCATTTGGCCAATCGCGCCAAGGAAGTGCTCGCCGGAGCGGACCGGTACGAGGTCGACCTGCAGCCGGAAATCGCGCAGTATCAGGTGGAATCGGCCAGCGGCATCTGCACGGACATGACCGCGTTGCGCGACGAACTCGCCGCCGCGCGCCGGGCGTTGATCGAACGGGCAGCGCGCCACGACGCCAGGCTCGCCGCGACCGGGACGCCGGTGCTGGGCCTGACGATGCCCACGCCGTTGACGAACTCCCCGCGTTACCACCGGATGGCGCAGGAGATGGGCGCGCTCACCAACGATCTCGCGATCTGCGGTTGCCACGTGCACATCGGGCTGCCTGACGACGAGTCGAAGATCTTCGTGAGCAACCACCTGCGGCCGTGGCTGCCGACGATTCTGGCAATGGGCGCGAACTCGCCGTACTGGCTCGACGGCGACACCGGGTACGCGAGCTGGCGCTACGTCGTCTGGAACCGCTGGCCCACTTCGGGAGCGCCGCCGCACTTCGACTCCGCGGCCGAGTACTACTCGGCACGGGAGGAGATCGTCGCGAGCGGCGCGGCGATGGACGCCGGGATGCTCTACTGGGACATCCGGCTCTCCGCCAACCACCCCACGCTCGAACTGCGGGTGTCCGACGTCGCGCCGACGGTCGAGGAAGCCGTGCTGATGGCCGCGCTGGTGCGGGCGATCGCCGCCACCGCGCTGAGTTCCGGTGCCACGCCGGTGAAAGTCCCGCCGCACCTGCTGAAGGTCGCGATGTGGCGTGCCGCGCGCGACGGCCTGGCGGGGTTCGGCATCGACCCGGTCACCGGCGCGCCGACGCCCGCGTCCACGATCGCCGCGTCGTTGCTGCGCTGGGTGCGGCCGATGCTGGAGTTCGCCGGCGACTACGAGATGGTGACCGACGGCATCGACCGGTTGCTGCTCGACGGAACGGGCGCGGCGAGGCAGCGCAGGGCGTTCGCGCGGCGGGGCCGGTTGGACGACGTCGTCGGATTCCTGGTCGCGCAGACCGCGCCGGCCTGAAAGCCGGGCCGGTTCACTCGATCAGGTAGATCTCGGGCCGGCTTGGTGTGCCTCCAAGGCCGGATCCGGTAGGTAGTCCCCGTGGCCACCCCCATCTGGGCACCGGGAGTGAACGGTCCGGACAAACCCAACACCGCACGGGTCAGGGACTACTGGCTCGGCGGCACCCGCAACACGGAGGCCGACCAGGAACTGGCGGCGCACCTCGTGTCCGCGGCTCCGCACCTGCCGTACCTGTGCCGCACGCACCGCGCGTTCCTCGGCAGGGTCGTCAGAAGGCTGACCGCGCTGGGGATCCGCCAGTTCATCGACCTCGGCTCCGGCCTGCCCACCGCGGGCAACGTGCACCTCGTCGCGCCGGACGCACGCGTGGTGTACGTGGAGATCGACCCCGCGGTGGCGAGCGAGGGCCGCGAGGTCGTCGCGGGCGACCCGCACGTCTCGTACCTGTGCGCGGATCTCAGCCAGCCGGAGAAGGTGCTGGAGTCGCAGGAGGTCCGCACGACGCTGGACCTGTCCGAGCCGGTCGCCGTGCTGGTGCTGGACGTGCTGCACTTCGTCCCGGACAGCGCCGAGCCGTACAAGGTGCTGGCCCAGTACATGGACGCGCTGGCGCCCGGCAGCTACCTCGGGCTCTCGCACACGTGCCGGGACCCGTTCATGCTGGCCGCCGTGGGGCTTTTCGGCGCGATGTACGAAGACCAGCCGTTGCCCGCCTTCACGTTCCGGTACCCGGAGCAGGTCGTGCAGTTCTTCGACGGCATGGAGATCCTCGCGCCGGGCGTGGTGCCGATTCCGTTGTGGGAACCGGATCCCGACGAGGTGCGGGACCGCAATCCGGAGAACTTCCAGGGATGCGGCGGCCTGGCCCGCAAGGTCTAGGCGAGCAGGGGGATCGCGGCCAGCACGATCGTCGACACCACGGCCATCGACATGCCGTAACGCAGCTGCTGCCTGGCCGTCGGCAGGTCGCGCGCGAGCAGGAACGCCGAGCACGCCGCGACACCGACGGCCGCCCACAACGGCCCGAACCTGAACCACAACCCACCGCCGACCAGCAGCAGCCCGCCCACGGTCAGCTGTGTGGTCGCGTTGACCGCATGTCTTGTGCCGTACACGACAGCGGGCGTCCTGGACCCGACGCGGGCATCCCCCACGCGATCCGGCACCGCCCACCAGAGGGCCCGGCCGGTCGCGAGAGCGGCGACACCGGAGAAGACGAGCCACACCGCCGGGTCCGCCTGTCCCCCGGCCGCCGAGTAGGCGGTGATGCTCGGCAACAGCCCGGCGGCGATCGCCAGCACCACCGGGCCGGAATAGCCACGCCGTTTCAGCCTGATCGGCTCGAGGTTGTACGCCAGGTACAGCACCAGGATCAGCCCGACGCCGATCGCGACCCGCCACGACACCGCGATCGCCAGCGCCTCGGCGAAGATCATCTCGAAGATCGCCAGCGCGAGGACCCTGTTCGCGCCGATCTCCCGCACCGCCTGTGCCAGATGGCGTTTCTCCGCGGTGTGGATGTCGTTGCGGAGGTCGGCGTAGGCGTTGAGCGGGTTGCCGGAGATGATCGCGACGAAGTTCGCGAGCACCGCGATCACCACGGCGAGGTCGAATCTCGTCGCGTAGCAGGCACCCCAGGCGGCGCAGCACGCGTAGTGCACGCCGAAGGGGTGTTCCAGTCGGTGGAGGTAGGTCAACGCCGGCAAGTGGCCACCATCGCGAGGCTCGGCGGCGGCGCCATCGCGGCGCCCCGCAGCTGGGGTGAGCGGGGGTCGGGGATGCTGAGCCGGATCCGCCGGTGCCGCAGCAGAGCCGTCACGATCGTGCGGATCTCCAGCAGCGCCAGGTCCTTGCCTGGGCAGTGCCGCACTCCCCCGCCGAACGGGAAGAACGCGCCGGGCGGCGGTGGTGTCCTGGCCGGGTCGAAGACGTGCGGGTGCTCGTAGGTCGCGGCGCGGCGGTGGGCCAGGTAGATGCTCGGGGTGAGCACCATGCCGTCCGCGCTCATCCGGTTCCCGGCGAGCGTCGCGGGCGGGGACAGCCGCAGCGACTCCATGATCGTGGCATCGAGCAGGTCCCCGTCGTCGAGCACCCGCTCGGCCAGGCCCGGTGTCCGCTCGATCCAGAACACGGTCCACGCAGTTGCCGACGCTGTTGTCTCGTGGCCGGCGAACAGCAGTGAGACGACCTGGTCGCGCAGGTCCTCTGGTGGCAGGCAGGCGGCCAGCGCGGGTGGCTCGGCGGTGCTGGCGCGGTGCAGGAGCTTCCGGTCGAGTTCCGGGTCGAACCTGGTGGTGCCGGGCGTCAGGTAGCGGTGCGCGAGGGTGCGGACGCGGCTGCCGAGGCGGCGGTCGAGCCAGCGGGTGAACGCGGCGAGCAGCTCGTCGTCGTCCACTCCGAAGACGATGCGGCCGGTGATCTTCAGCGTGACCTCGCGGGTCCACGCCGCCAGACCGACCGGATCGCCGGGCAGTTCGGCGATGGCGCGTTCGACCAGTTCCTCGATCAACGCCTGATATCTGTTGCCGCGCAACATGGGTGCGAGCGTGCGGCGGTACGCGGTGTGCTCGGCGCCGTCGAGCCACAGCACCGAACGGTTGCCCAGCAACGCGCTCAGCGTGCGGCTCGGCGGGTGCCGCAGGTGGCGGTCGTTGCGGAACAACGCGGCCATCACGTCCGGGTGCCAGACGAGCCAGCGCCGGTCCCGCAGCTTGACCAGGCCGTCCTCGACGTTCTCCACCGAGTCGAGAAACGGGATCAGTCGCAGCGCGAACCTCAGCTCGGTGCGGTTCATCGGCACACCGCGCACGCGAGGTGCAGCGCCGCCAGGCCTTCCGCCTGCACGATTCGCGTTGGGGTGTAAAGGTCTTTGTCGTGCCACAGCGGCGGGTGCGGGCGGTCTCCCCAGTCCTGCACGAACTTCGCGCCGCGGCCCATGGCCTCGCTGACGTCCTGTCGTGACCACGACAGTATTCGGATGGCGTAGGCCGTTTCCTCGTACGTGCCTTCCCACCGGCCCCACGAGCCGTCGCGGCGCTGCGTCGCCAGCACCCAGTCCGCCGCCTTTTCGTTGCCGCGCAGGGCGTTCGTCACGCACGCGGTCGCGTAGTAGGGCGACGCGTGCCACTTGTCGAGCCAGTAGCCACCGCGTTGCTGCATGTCGCGCAACCACTCCTCGAGCTGCCGGTCGTGGCCGAGCGCCTGCAACGCGTGGGCGTTCGTGCTGGTCGACGGCGTGCGCTCGTTCGGGAAACAGGCGAAGTGGCGGGCTTCCCGGTAGCGGTCGAGGACTTCGGTGGGACGGGGACTGTCGCACAACGCGAGCGCGTGCAGCGCGGTGGCGGTGTCGTCGGCGTCGGCGGGGAGTCCTGGTCCGCCGGCCGCGCCGGCCTCGGTGAACGCGGCCTGGAGCCGACCGGCCATCGGGTCGGGGACGTCGAGGCCGGCGGACTTCAGGGCGACGATGATCCAGGACCGTTCGAACAGCGGGACCGGCACACCCGCGGGGACCGGGCCGCCGTGCCGGTGCTGGACGGCCTCCAGGTAGTCGAGGCTGTCGCCTGGTCTGGGGCCTCGCAGCTGGACGGCGGTCGCGGCAGGGCTCGCGGCGACGATGCCGCCGACCGCTCTGACCTCGGGACGCGGGCCGAAGATCTCCAGGGTGTGCCAGAGCTTCTCCGGCAACGGACGGTGTCTCAGGACGTGCAACGGGCGTGGGTCCAGTGGCGTGCGCAGGCCGAGTCTCTCCGCGAGCGCGGGCACGATGAGCTCGACCGCGACCGTGTCCGGCAGCTTCAGCGGACGGCTGAGCAGCTTGCGGAGCGCTTGCAGGCCTCTGCGCGCTGCCGGGTGCCGTCCGAGCGCGTCGACCGCGCTGAGCGTGGGGACCAGCGCGTATTCGCCGGGTCCGCCCCACGTGCCGTCCGGGTGCTGGGCGTCGAGGAGGTAGCGGACTCTGGCGTGGTGGCCCTTCAGCCAGGGTGCGAGCGCGACGAGTCGGCCGGTCTCGTACACGGACGGTGAAACGCCGCTCAAGGGATCGTCTGCCAGTTGCGCTAACAGGCTCATCGCGGCCCCCGGAGATAGCAACTGCGTAACCCTACGACCACAGAGAGTAGCACTCTGGGCCATCCGGCCAGCAAGGGTTTAGGCCGTTCAGCGGACCACCCTGCCGGGTGGTTTAGCCGTGGTTTGGTCGTCCCGCCAGGATTTGAACCTGGGACCTACCGCGTATCAGACGGACGCTCTCACCGGACTGAGCTACGGGACGGATGGAAGACGAGGGTGTCGAACCCTCCAGGACGATCTTGCAAGGATCATCTGCGCGCCGGCGCGTCCCCCTGATTCAGTTGTGGCGTGCCCCCACCAGGATTCGAACCTGGACTGGACGCGTTCTGAGCGCGTTGCCTCTCCCGTTGGGCTACGAGGGCGAGCGATCGTTTGTTCAGTTGGGTCGCACCGACGGAAGGAGTCGAACCCTCGGGAAACTGTTTTGGAGGCAGTTCCGCTTCCAAAGCTCGCCGGTATTCTGGGTAGCACAAAAAGAAAACCGCCCAGGTTTCCCGTGGGCGGCTCCGAGGTCATGACCTGGGGATCAGGTCATGGCGTGGAGCCCCACGCCACCGCCAGCAGCACGCCGGCGACGAGGGCGAGAATTCGCCATCCCGCAAGCTCCGCGTTGGCAAGCATGTCTTCCTCCGGTTGATCTCTTGTTGTCGTGATGGGATCAAGTTAGGCGAGGGGCGCGCGGGCCCGCAACGCATTTATTGAACCAAAGAAAACGGCGCGCACCCAGTGGGATGCGCGCCGTTCCAATGCTTGAGAACTCAGACGGTGAAGCCCAACGCGCGCAGCTGCTCGCGGCCGTCGTCGGTGATCTTCTCCGGGCCCCACGGCGGCATCCACACCCAGTTGATGCGGAAGTCCGCCACGAGGCCGCCACTCCCGCCGCCGGTGAGGGCCGCGCGGGTCTGGTCCTCGATGACGTCGGTCAGCGGGCAGGCCGCCGAGGTGAGCGTCATGTCGATGGTGGCGACGTTCTTCTCGTCGACGTGGATGTCGTAGACGAGGCCGAGGTCGACGACGTTGATGCCGAGTTCCGGGTCGACGACGTCGCGCATCGCCTCTTCCAGGTCGTCCAGCGCCGCCACGTCCGCCTTGGGCTCGAAGACGGGCATGCCTTCGGCGCCGCGAACCACTTCTTCCGACTCCGTGCTCATGCTGCTCCCTGGCTCCGTGCTACTGCGTCTTTGAAGGCCATCCAGCCCAGCAGCGCGCACTTCACGCGTGCCGGGTACTTCGCCACGCCCGCGAAGGCGATGCCGTCTTCGAGGACGTCCTCGTCGGGCTCGACCTGGCCGCGGCCCTGCATGAGCTCGACGAACGCGTCCAGCTTCTTGAACGCCTCACCCACCGGTTTCCCCACGACGAGGTCGGTCAACACCGAGGTGCTGGCCTGGCTGATCGAGCAGCCCTGGCCGTCGTACGAGACGTCCTTGACGACGTCGTCGACCACGTGGACCCGCAGCGTCACCTCGTCGCCGCAGGTCGGGTTGACCTGGAACGACTCGGCGTCGAACGGGTCGCGCAGGCCTCGGCCGTGCGGGTTCTTGTAGTGGTCCAGGATGATCTCCTGGTACATCTGCTGGAGCTGCATCTCAGGCCACCCCGAAGAACTTCTGCGCCTCGCGGACGCCGTCGACCAGTGCGTCGACCTCGTCCAGCGTGTTGTACAGGTAGAACGATGCGCGCACCGACGACTGGGCGTTCAGGCAGCGGTGCAGCGGCCACGCGCAGTGGTGACCCACGCGGACGGCGATGCCCAGGCTGTCGAGCACCTGGCCGGCGTCGTGCGGGTGGACGCCCTCGATCTCGAACGGCACGGCGCCGCCTCGATCGACCGCGTCCTGCGGCCCGAGCAGGCGAACACCGGGGATCGCGGACAATCCCTCCAGCGCCGCAACGGTCAGCGCGTGCTCGTGGGCGTTGATCCGCTCCATGCCGACGACGCTCAGGTAGTCCACCGCGGCACCCAGACCCACGGCCTGGGACGTCATCGGCGAACCGGCCTCGAAGCGCTGCGGCGGTGGCGCGAACGTCGAGCCCTCCATCTTCACCAGCTCGATCATCGAGCCACCGGTGATGAAGGGAGGCAACGCCTCCAGCAGTTCACGACGTCCATAAAGGACACCGATGCCGGACGGGCCGAGCATCTTGTGGCCGGAGAACGACGCGAAGTCGACACCCAGCCTGTGGAAGTCGACCGGGCTGTGCGGAACGGACTGGCACGCGTCCAGCACGGTCAGCGCGCCGACCTTCCGCGCGGACGCGACGAGCACCGAGACCGGGTTGATCACGCCGGTCACGTTCGACTGGTGCGTGAACGCCACGACCTTGGTGCGCGGCGTGATCACGCTGTCCACATCGGACAGGTCGAGACGGCCGTCTGCGGTGAGCTTGAACCACTTCAGCGTCGCGCCGGTGCGGGCGGCGAGCTGCTGCCACGGCACGAGGTTCGCGTGGTGCTCCATCTCGGTCACGACGATCTCGTCGCCGGGACCGACCACGAAGCGCGCGGCCTCGGGGCCGGAAGTGGCGGCGTTGCCCATCGCGTACGCCACGAGGTTGAAGCCCTCGGTGGCGTTCTTGGTGAACACCAGCTCGCCGAAGTCGGCGCCGACGAAGTCCGCGATGCGCTGACGCGCACCCTCGTACGCGTCGGTCGCTTCCTCCGCGAGCTGGTGGGCACCCCTGTGCACAGCGGCGTTGTGCTGCTGCAGGAAAGCTTTTTCCGCGTCCAGAACCTGCGTCGGGCGTTGCGAGGTGGCGCCGGAGTCCAGGTAGACCAGGCGCTTCCCGTCACGAACGGTGCGAGACAGGATGGGGAAGTCCGCTCGGAGAGCGGTTACGTCCAATGGTGCTGCGGTGGTGGTCACAGCGCCTCCTCTCAACACCTGCAACGTTAGGAAAGGGCTGCGGCTTCCTTGGATCCGGTGTACTTCACGTAACCCTCGGCCTCAAGCTGGTTCGCGAGCTCGGGACCACCGGACTCGACGATCCGGCCACCGGCGAACACGTGCACGAAGTCCGGCGAGATGTACTTGAGGATCCGGGTGTAGTGCGTGATCAGCATGACGCCGACCTCACCGGAGGCCTTGTAGCGGTTGACGCCCTCGGACACGACGCGCAGCGCGTCGACGTCCAGACCGGAGTCGGTCTCGTCGAGGATCGCGATCTTCGGCTGGAGCAGGCCCAGCTGCAGGATCTCGTGGCGCTTCTTCTCGCCGCCGGAGAAGCCCTCGTTCACCGAACGCTCGGCGAACGCGGGGTCGATGTCGAGTTCGGACATCGCACCCTTGACCTCCTTCACCCAGTGGCGGAGGTTCGGGGCCTCGCCGCGGACGGCGGTGGCGGCGGTGCGCAGGAAGTTCGACATCGAGACGCCGGGGACCTCGACCGGGTACTGCATCGCGAGGAACAGGCCGGCGCGGGCGCGCTCGTCGACGGACATCTCCAGGACGTCCTCGCCGTCGAGCGTGACGGTGCCCGAGGTGATCGTGTACTTCGGGTGACCGGCGATCGCGTAGGACAGCGTGGACTTGCCGGAGCCGTTGGGGCCCATGATGGCGTGGGTCTCGCCGGCCTTGATCGTCAGGTCGACGCCCTTGAGGATCTCCTTGGGAGCGTCCTCGCTGACGACCGAGACGTGCAGGTCCTTGATCTCAAGGGTGGCCATGACTCGTACTTCTCCTGGTGGTCTAACGAAGTCAGTTCGTGGTGACGGTGACGTCGACGAAAACATCGCCGTCACGGATGTCGACGGCGTAGACGTCGACCGGTTCGGTGGCGGGCGGCGAGGAGGGCTTGCCGGTCTCCAGGTCGAAGCACGACCCGTGCAACCAGCACTCGATCCCCTTGCGGGAAACGTCGCCCTCGCTCAACGACACCGCGGCGTGCGAACACAGATCAGCGAGCGCGTGCACCCGCTCGCCGTCGCGCACCAGCACGACATCGACGTCGTCGACGCTGGCGGCGAACGGCTTGCGGTCGTCCAACGAGGACAGTGCACACACCTTGATCACGCGCCGACCGCCTCGAGCTCTGCCTCGATGGCGGCCTCGAGACGCTCGCGCACCTCGGGGACGGCGATCTTCGCGATCAGCTCCTGGAAGAAACCGCGCACGACGAGACGCCGTGCCTGGTCCTCCGGGATACCGCGCGCCTGCAGGTAGAACAGCTGCTCGTCGTCGAACCGGCCGGTGGCGCTGGCGTGGCCCGCACCCTCGATCTCGCCGGTCTCGATCTCCAGGTTCGGCACCGAGTCGGCGCGCGCGCCGTCGGTCAGGATCAGGTTCCGGTTCAGCTCGAACGTCTCGGTGCCCTCGGCCGCCGCGCGGATCAGCACGTCGCCGATCCACACGGTGTGCGCGCCCTCGCCCTGCAGCGCGCCCTTGTAGACGACGTTGCTGCGGCAGTTGGGCTGCCCGTGGTCGATGAACGGCCGGTGCTCCTGGTGCTGTCCCGCGTCCGCGAAGTACAGACCGAACAGCTCCGCGTCGCCGCCGCGGCCCGCGTACTGCACGACCGGGGTGACCCGGACGACGTCGCCGCCCAGCGTCACGACCGTGTGCCGCAGGGTCGCGTCACGACCGAGCTTCATGTGGTGCTGCGAGACGTGCACGGCGTCGTCGGCCCAGTCGTGGATGGTGATCACCGTGAGGTGAGCGCCGTCCGCGACGAGGAACTCGACGTTGTCCGCGTACGCGCCGGAACCGCGGAAGTCCAGGATCACGGTGCCCTCGGCGAACTGCGAGGCCTTGACCTGGATGTGGCCGTAGGCGACGGCGCCGACGCCCGCGCCGGTCACCGTGACGGTGGTCGGCTCGGACTTCGCGTCACCGGGCAGCGTCACGATCGTGGCGTTCTCGAAGGACGAGTACGCCTGCGCCGCGACGCGGTCACCGGGAACGCCGGCGGTGCCGAGCCGTGAGTCGTCACGACCCACGGTCTCGACGGTGACGCCTTCGGAGGCCTTCACCTCGACGGCAGCGGAACCCGTTGCCGCAGCGCCGGAGTGCAGACCGGCAAGACGCTTGAGAGGCGTGAAGCGCCAGATCTCCTCACGGCCGCCCGGCACCTCGAACGCGTCCACGTCGTAGGACGTGAAGTGCGCCGCGCGCGAGGAGACGGGAACGACAGCTCCGTGGGAGTGAGGTTTCGTAGACAGGGCGGCCATGTCAGCCGACGGCCCCTTCCATCTGCAGTTCGATCAGGCGGTTCAGTTCGAGGGCGTACTCCATGGGGAGCTCGCGCGCGATGGGCTCGACGAACCCGCGCACGATCATCGCCATGGCCTCGTCCTCGTTCAGGCCGCGCGACATCAGGTAGAACAGCTGGTCCTCGGAGACCTTCGAGACCGTGGCCTCGTGACCCATCTGCACGTCGTCCTCGCGGACGTCGACGTACGGGTAGGTGTCCGACCGGCTGATGGTGTCGACCAGCAGCGCGTCGCACTTCACCGTGGACTTCGAGTGGTGCGCCCGCTTGTTGACCTGGACCAGGCCGCGGTACGACGTGCGGCCACCGCCACGCGCCACCGACTTCGAGATGATCGTCGAAGAGGTGTGCGGTGCCATGTGGACCATCTTGGCGCCGGCGTCCTGGTGCTGGCCCTCGCCCGCGAACGCGATCGAGAGGACCTCGCCCTTGGCGTGCTCGCCCATCAGGAAGACGGCCGGGTACTTCATGGTCACCTTGGAGCCGATGTTGCCGTCGACCCACTCCATGGTCGCGCCCTCTTCGGCCTTGGCGCGCTTCGTGACCAGGTTGTAGACGTTGTTCGACCAGTTCTGGATCGTCGTGTAGCGGCAGCGGCCGCCCTTCTTCACGATGATCTCGACGACCGCGGAGTGCAGCGAGTCGGACGAGTAGATCGGCGCGGTGCAACCCTCGACGTAGTGCACGTAGGCACCCTCGTCGACGATGATCAGCGTGCGCTCGAACTGGCCCATGTTCTCGGTGTTGATCCGGAAGTAGGCCTGCAGCGGGATGTCCACGTGCACGCCCTTCGGCACGTAGATGAACGAGCCACCGGACCACGTCGCGGCGTTGAGCGCCGAGAACTTGTTGTCACCCGCGGGGATGACGGAGCCGAAGTACTCCCTGAAGAGCTCCGGCTGCTCCTTCAGAGCGGTGTCGGTGTCGAGGAAGAGGACACCCTGCTGCTCCAGGTCCTCGCGGATCTGGTGGTAGACGACCTCGGACTCGTACTGGGCGGCGACACCCGCGACGAGGCGCTGCTTCTCGGCCTCCGGGATGCCCAGGCGGTCGTAGGTGTTCTTGATGTCCTCGGGCAGGTCCTCCCACGAGGTGGCCTGCTTCTCGGTCGAACGCACGAAGTACTTGATCGAGTCGAAGTCGATCCCAGAGAGGTCAGCGCCCCAGCTCGGCATCGGCTTGAGGTCGAAGAGCTTCAGCGCCTTCAACCGGTACTCGAGCATCCACTCGGGCTCGCTCTTCTTCGCCGAGATGTCGCGGACGACATCCTCGCTGAGGCCTCGGCGGGCGCTCGCGCCGGCAGTGTCCGAGTCGGCCCAGCCGAACTCGTAGTTGCCGAGAGACGCGATGGTCTCTTCCTGCGTGAGCGGAGACTGCACCGTGGTGGGCGTGCGCTGCTCGGCAGCGGCAGTCATGCGGGCTCCCCTCCATCATCTGGGATGAGCTTTCCGGCAGAGCCGGTTTGAACGTTCGGGATGTGCGTCGTGCACACGGCGTGGCCGCGGGCGATCGTCGCGAGGCGCTGCACGTGGGTACCGAGGAGATTCGCGAACGTCTCCGTCTCGGTCTCGCACAGCTGAGGGAACTCGGCGGCAACGTGGGCGACCGGGCAGTGGTGCTGGCACAACTGCTCACCCGTACCCACGTTTCGCGCCGCCGCAGCGTAGCCCTCCCTGGTCAACGCGGTAGCAAGGGCCTTGGCCCGTTCGGCGGGCGTGACCTGGGCCACGATCGTCGAACGATGACCGTCCACGAGTGCGTCGACCCGACTTTGCGCGAAGGCGCGCACTGCCTCTTCCCCACCCGTCTGGGCGAGGAACCTGAGGGCGGCGACCGCGAGGTCGTCGTAGGCGTGGCCGAACCGGGCGCGTCCGGCGTCAGTCAGGAGGAAGAGCTTCGCGGGACGGCCACGGCCACGTTGGGTCTGCCGCGGTGCGTCCCTCGTCGTCGCCTCGCCGTCCGCGAGCAGTCCGTCGATGTGACGACGCACCGCCGTGGGGCTGATGCCCAGTTCCTCGGCGATACCCGCCGCGGTGACCGGGCCCTGCTCCAACAGGAGCCTGGCGACAGCACGCCGAGTCTTGCCGTCGTGCTGCGGCACGGCGTCAAGGTGGGTCTCGGCGTTTTTCACAACACCAGTGTTGCGTATTTAGCCGGAGGTCGCAAAGATCGCGGTCACAGGGTGACCTGACTCACGGCTGAGTGGGGCTGGATACGCTGCGGCCATGCCCACTTCCGGCGGAGCCGTGACTCCGGAGAGCGACCTCTTGAACGGTCGAGAGCGTCGTCAGCTGGACATCGTCCGCCGCTGGGGCACGATCGGCGCCCTGCTCCTGACCGTCGGATCCCTCGGCGGAGGCGCCGCGCCCATCTACTCGCCGCTGTACGGCGTGCCTGTTCTCGGGCTTTTCTCGAGGATGCCCAGTGTCGCGATGGGGGTCGTCTGGACCGGCATCTTCATGATCGTGTCGGCGTGGCTGGCGCTGGGCCGGTTCGTGCGTCCCGGCAGACCGAGGCTGGTCTCGCGCAGCCAGATGGACCGCACGCTGCTGATGTGGACCGTTCCGCTGGTGTTCTGCGTGCCGATGTTCTCCCGCGACGTCTACTCGTACCTGGCGCAGAGCGAGATCGCGGCGCGCGGCCTCGACCCGTACGTCCTGGGCCCGGCCAACGCGCTGGGCGTCGACCACATCCTCACCCGCGGTGTGCCGAACATCTGGCGTGAGACGCCCGCGCCGTACGGACCGCTGTTCCTCGCGTTCGGCCGGGTCACCGCGATGATCACCGGCGACCACGTGGTGTCCGGCGTGTTCGTGCACCGGCTGCTGGTGCTGTGCGGCCTGGCGATGATCGTGTGGGCGCTCCCCCGGCTGGCCGCGCGGTTCGGTGTCCCGCCGGTCGGCGCGTTGTGGCTGGGCGCTTTGAACCCGTTGGTGCTGTTCCACATCGTCATCGGCGTGCACAACGACGGCCTCGCGCTCGGCCTGATGCTGGTCGGCCTGGAGCTGGCGATGCGCGGGCTGGAACCGTTGCGATGGTCGTGGATCACACTGGGCGCGGCGACGATCGTGTGCGGGGCGATGGTCAAGATCCCCGCCCTGGCCGCGCTCGGGTTCCTCGGCGTGATGGTGGCGCGCAAACTCGGCGGGCAGCTGAAACACCTGGCCCTCGTGGCCGGGGTGATGGCCGCGATAGCCGGGGTCGGGATCGTGGCGATCTGCCTCGGCACGGGGTTCGGGTTCGGCTGGATGGAGACGCTGAACGTGGCCTCGACGGTGAAGTCGTGGATGTCGCCGCCGACCGCGCTGGGCTTCCTGGGCGCCGGCACCGGGATCATGCTCGGGCTGGGCAACCACACCGAGTCGATGATCGCGCTGACCCGCCTGCTCGGGCAGGGCATCTACGTGGTGATCACCGTGGGCCTGCTGTGGCGCAGCTTCAAGGGCCGGATCAAGGCGATGAACGGCCTGGGCGCGGCGCTCGGCGCGATCCTGGTGCTCGGCCCGGTGCTGCAACCCTGGTACGTGCTGTGGGCGGCGATTCCGCTGGCCACGGCCGTGGTCGGGCCCAAGTTCCGGATGTTCGCCATGGTGACGTCGGCGGTGATCGCGGTGATCCTGCCGCCTACCGGGTCGGCCTTCGACGGGCGTGCTTACACGGTGCCGCAGGCCGTGGCCGGGGCAGTGATCACGTTCGCGATCTGCGTGCTGATCGCGCGCAAGCGGGTGGGGCCGTTCCTCAAGTCCGACCCCGTGTGATGGAGCAATCGGGTCAGTAACCACAACCCTTCGGCGGACGACCCTGTACTCAAGAGGGGAAGATCGACGCCGGAGGGGGTGGTGCGGCTTGACCGGGAAACCCATGTCGCGGGAAGAGGTCCGGTTCGCCGTGGTGCTCAACGGCGGCGTCAGCCTTGCCGTCTGGATGGGCGGCGTGGTGCTGGAGCTGGACCGGCTGACCAGGCCGGGAACCACGTATCAGCCGTTGCTGGACCTCGTCGGCTGCACCGCGCGAGCGGACGTCATCTCCGGCACGTCGGCGGGCGGCATCAACGGGGCCGCGCTGGCGTTGTCGCAGGTCAACAAGCAGGCCGACCTGAGCAGGCTCCGAGATCTGTGGGCCGAGCAGGGGCGGATGGAGCAGCTGCTCAGGACGCCGTTCCGGGGCGAGCCCGCGTCGCTGCTCAAGGGCGACGAGTTCTTCCTCCCAAGGCTCCAGGAAGCCCTTGCGCGGCTGACCAGCGACTTCGAGCCCACCGAGGCCTACGAGCGGCCGATCGACCTGCGCATCACGACCACGCTGCTGGGCGGCGTCCCGACCATCACCTACGACGACCTGGGCCAGCCGCTGACCCAGTCGGTGCACCAGGGCTCGTTCTCGTTCCGCCGCGACCCGTACACCTGGGTCAGCGAGCAGACCAGGGACGACTTCACGCCCGCCACGCTGAACGACCGCGTCCAGCAGCTCGCCTTGGCGGCGCGGAGCAGTGCCAGCTTCCCCTTCGCGTTCGAGCCGAGCTTCATCCCGGTCGGCGGCCAGGGATCACCGGACCGTCCGGACATGGCGGACGTCGCGAGCTGGGCGAACGGCGGTGATCGCAGCAGGTTCGCGGTCGACGGCGGGGTGCTGGTGAACACGCCGACGAAGGAAGCCCTCGAAGCCATCGACCGCATGCCCGCGGACGGGCCGGTGCGGCGGGTGATGCTGCTGGTCTTCCCGCACGCCGAGCCGCTGGGGTCCGAGCCGGTCGCGGACACCCTCGGCAAGGGGCTGACGACGGTCGGGTCCGGTGCCAGGCTGCTCGGTGCCATGTCCAGCCAGGCCAACCGCACGTACGTCGAGAAGATCGAGGAGCACAACCGGCGCGCGGCGAGCTCCAGGGGTGGGCGGATGGCGTTGCTGGAACGCCTGCACACCAACGACGAGGACGTGGTCGACGAGGTGTACTCGTTGGCGGACAAGCTGTTCGGGCACTACGAGGACGTCGAGATCCGGCTGGCGGCGCGGCAGGTGACGACCCAGCAGTTCACCGTTCCCGGTGGCAATCCCTGCAACTGGTCCTTCGAACGGGCCCGGCGCGCGGCGGAGACGGCGCAGCGCAAGTGGAAGAAACAGCTGGGGGTGCTCCCGTACGTGCCCGGGGTGCGGCTGCCCGCGCCGGTGTGCCGCGCGGACGTCGGCTGGGAGTGGGGCATCACGATGGCCGAACGCCTCGGGGCGTCGGCACTCGACCTGCTCAAGCGGCTGGTGTGGGTGGCGCCGGACGGCAGCGCGGACAAGATCGCCGAGGCTCGCCGCGAGCTGCACCAGGTGCGGGCGGAACTGCGCCGGCTGAGGGAGGAGCTCTTCGCGTGGAAGCCGTCCGACTCGCTCGGTGAGACGTACTGGACCGGCCGGCTCGCCAGCTACCACGAGCACATGATCGACGGGCACCTCGGCCTGGAGGTCAAGGCGCAGGTCGCCGAGATCGGCCGGATCGTCGGCGAGGCCCAGGAAGTGATCAGCGGGCTCGACGAGCACCGGCTCGAGCTCGGCGGGCTCGCGCCGTGGAAGGCGTTGCTCGGTCCCGAGACCAAGGGTGAGACAGGGCTGCGGCCGAACGAACGGTGGCTGAGCCGGCTCCTCGCGCTGGAGATCGCCGGCACCTGCCTGTCCGACGACGCGTCGACCGGGCTGGACACACCGGTCGAGCTGGTCCAGGTGTCGCTGCAGACGCGCAACGCGTTCGCGCAGCAGTCGATCACCGCCGACGACAAGGCCGGCGGGGCGTCGCTGTCGCGGTTCTCCGGGTTCCTCAAGCGGTCGTGGCGGGTCAACGACTGGATCTGGGGCCGGCTCGACGGCGCCACGATGCTCTGCCGGGTGCTGTTCGACCCGCGCCGGCTGCGCCGGATGGACACGCTCGGCCGGCCGGAAGGCGACCAGCGCACGCCGGAGGAACGCGCCGCGGCCGTGGTCGACGAGGTCGTCGAGGCGATGTTCGGGCTGGAGCTGCCGATCAAGGTGGCGGCGTGCGCCGAGGAGGCCAAGAACGAACTCGCGGGCATCTACCAGGCGGAGGGCGAGCTGTCGCCGTCGTCGATGAAGCTCGCCGAACTGGCCGCGTGGGGCCTGCACTGGCGGATCATCTGCGAGGAGCTGCCGAGGCTCCGCGCGGCGATCATCGCCGACCGCGGTGACGGCGCGGACGCGCGGTCGCGCGGTGAGCTGTTCCTCGAGGAGCACGCGGACCTGTTGCGGCGCCTGGAATATCCCGAGGAGCACACGGTCACGACGGGCATGACCGCGCTCAACGCCTTCGACCGCGCCGGGATCGGCCGCGAGCCCCTCACCCAGGAGGCCGCGTCGGACCAGATGATCCGCACGGCCGCCACCGCCGCGGCCGTCGCGGTCACGGTCGCCGACTCCGAACGGTCAGGGCTCGCCGCGGTCCGCCCGGTGACCCGCGTGATGCGGGGAGCGGCGCTGCTGCCCTACTGGACGATCACCGGCCTCACCAGAGGCGGCAAACTCGCCCAGTTCCTGGGACTTCTCGGCCTCGCGGTCGGCGGCGCCCTGGTCGTGATGGCGCTGTTCGGCATGCTGCCGGCGTGGGCGGCCGGACCGGGCGCGGCGCTCGGTGCCGCCAGTCTGCTCGCCGCTTTCGGTTACGCGGCACTGCGTTCCGGCACCATGTTGCACGGGCTGGTGCTGCTGTCACCGGTGATCCCGTTGGTGGCCATCGCCGTCGACAGACTCCCCGGCGACCGCTCGCAGATCACCACCGGCACGGTCACGGTGGCCGGCGTCGCGCTGGTCGTCACGGCGCTGCTCGTCCTCGGTTCGCTACCCGCGCCGATCCGCACACCGCTCGCGGTGCTGGCCGACTTCAGGCCGTTGCGGATCGTCAAACGCCGCTGGAAGCAGGTGGCCGTGGTGCTGGCGGCCGCGGGCCTGGTCTGGGCGGTCTGGCAGTTCGAGCTGCACACCAGGCCCTGGCTGGTGATCCCGACCTCGGTCCTCTGTGGAGCGTTCGGGATCTGGATGGCGTTGTCCGGCGGCAAGTCGCTGCAGCGGTGGCGCCGGGTCGAGGGCGTGTGGGGCACCGAACGCGCCGAGCCGCCGGCCGCCGCGACCGCTGGCTGGGCCGTGGTCTACGGCGTCGTCTACCTGGCGATCGCCGACGTGCTGCTGATCATCGGGCCGCGCGGGTGGGGCTGGCAGGCGGTGATCGGCACGGCGCTGGTGTTCGGCCTGACGCTGCTGCTGATCACCTCCTGGTACGTGCCGCGGGTGGAACGCAGGAGGATCCGCGAGCAGCTGGTCAGCGAGGCGATTCCGGCGATCTACCCGGACGGCTCCGACATCGCGCAGACGTTGCACGAACGGCTGGAGGGCCACGCGTCGCTGTACCGGTTCCTCATCAAGGGAGAGGGCGAGCACCCCTCGAAGCTCACCCTCTCCCACACCGGACTCGTTGTCGCGCAACGGATCGAGCAGAAGCTGCGGCAGCAGGCGCGATGATCGCTCAGGCGGCCAGCGCGACGATCGGCGCGGTGCGGCCCATCGCCCGCGCGTAGAGGGCCTCGAAGCGCTCCAGGGTCGTCGCCAGCGTGTGGTGCGAGATGATCTCGCTGCTGGCGGCACCCATCCTGGCGCGCATCGGCTCGTCGTGAACCAGCGTGTGCAGGCGCTGGGCCAGCTGGTTCACGTCACCCGGCTCGAACAGCCAGCCGTTGCGGCCGTGGTGCACGAGGTGCGGTAGCGCCATGGCGTTCGCGGCGATCACCGGCTTGCCCGCGGCCATGGCCTCCATCGTGGCGAGGCTCTGCAGTTCTGCGACACCGGGCATCACGAAGAGGTCCGCACGGGCGTAGGCGTCGAGCAGGTCGTCCTCGGACACGAACCCGTGGAACCGCACGCGGTCCGAGATCTCCAGGTCGCGGGCCAGCAGCTCCCACTCGGCCTTGCACGTGCCGTCACCGACGATCTCGCCGAACGCGCCGGGCACGCGGGCCAGTGCGCGCAGGAACTCGTCGACGCGCTTCTCCTCGTCCAGCCGCCCGACGAACAGCGCGGTCGGCCGGTCGTTGTGCGTGACCTCGCGCTGGTAGCGGGCGATGTCGATGCCGCACGACACCGGCACCGCGCGTTCGGGGAAACCGCTCTCGTGCAACAGCTGCACGGCCCGCGGTGTCGGTGCGGTCACCATGTCGGCCCGTCCGAACACGCGCGCCAGGTCGCGATAGGCGAACTTGCGTGCCATGCCCTGCAGGAACGCCGGCACGTGCGCGTGGCTGAACAGGTTCTCCGGCATGAAGTGGTTCGTGGCGAGCGTGGGGATGCCCTGAGCGACGGCGGAGTTCAGGACGAACCGGCCCACCACGAAGTGTGCTTGGACGTGCACGACGTCCGGCTTGAGCGACTTGATCAGCTCGTCGGCCTCCTTCGACGCCTGCCACGGCAGGCAGAAGCGGAAGTCCGGGTAGAACGGCAGCCGGTGCGAGCGCAGCCGGTGCACCGTCACGCCCTCGATCTCCGTGGCCTTCGGCGAGTCCGGTGCGATGACGTGGACGTCGTGGCCCTTCTCGGCCAGGCCGACCGCCAGGCGCTGCGCGAACCGCGCCGCTCCGTTGACGTCCGGCGGGAACGTGTCGGCGGCGATGACGACGCGCAACGCGCTGGAGGTGTTCACGGGAAGCTCCGATCGAGTAGAGACACGAGGTTGACGAGCGAGGGCGAACACACCGCTGGCTGCGGCGAACGCGCAGGCGATCAGCGCGGCACCGGTCCACACGGACAGGTGCGCGGCCTCGCCGAGGAGGAAGGCGCCGATGCCGACCGCGACCAGCGGATCCACCACGGTCAGGCAGGCGACGGCGAGATGAGGGGGCCCACCGGCGTAGGCGTGCTGGACCAGCCAGCCGCCGACGGCGAGCGAAAGCGCGATACCGAGCACGGACGCGACGTGCGAGAGCCCGAACCCGCCCTGCTGCACCGACTGTGAGACGGCGCGCATGAGGACTGACACGTACCCGTAGGCCACACCACCGGCCGATGCGAACGCCACGGCACGGATGCGCGCGTTCGTTGTGAGAGCGGCCACGACCCCAGGCACCGCGATCGCCCCGAGGACGACGAAACCGGCGGTGAGTTCGGCATCGGGCGCGACCTGCGTCGCGGTCGCACTGCCGGACGCGAGGAACACGAACGCACCCACGCCAACGGTCGTGATCAAAATCGCGGGCAGTTCGCGGAAACGGCGGTCCAGCAACGCGGTCATCCCGATCGCGAGCACACCGATCGGCTGGACGACGGTGAGCGGCGCCATGCCGAGCGCGGCCGCGTGCACCCCCGCACCGGCGATGAGCAGGGCGAGCCCGCACAGCCAGCGCGGCTGCTTGAGGACACCGACGCGGGCACCGGTCTCGGCGATCGCGTCGTGCTGCATGCGCGCCGCGAGCGCGAAGCACACGGCGCCGAACACGGCGAGTGTGATGGCGAGCATGGTCATGACGTGCGCCTCACCTGTAGTGCCGCGATGGCGAAAAGGAGTCCGTAAAGCGATGCGAACAAAACGCGTTCGGTCAGCCCGCGCGCCTCGAAACCGGCGAACGAAACGTGGCTGACCAGAAACGCCGCGCTCGACACGCTCGCCGTTATTGCGATACCGAGCAGAGCCGGAAATTTGCGGGCGATGAGCACTCCGGCGGCGGGCAACGCCACGAACATGACCGCGCCGGCGTACCGGTGGACGTAGCCGGACACAGAGGTGGGCGCTCCCGTGGGGTCGGTCGGAAAGATCGTCGACACGGTCAGACCTGCCGACCAGATGCCGATCAGCCACTGCGCTGACCTGCCTACACCCCGCAGGTTGACGGCGAGCAACGCCGAAACGGCCGCGAGGCTAAGAGAAGTCGCCGCGAGCCAGCCCGTGCCGTTGCGCACGAACACGTAGTCGCTGATCACGTCCGTGACCGGGTTGAGCTGACCTGCCGACATCACATGCAGGTAGAAAATCGGGACCAGTGAGAACACCAGTCCCCCGACCGCCAGTCCCCGTCTTTTCTCCCCCACCTGGATCACGACAAAAGTCTCTTGCGAACTCGGTGATCAACCAATGGGGAACTCCCCCGAGCAAACCCTGAGGTGTCCCTGAGTACCAGGGGTAGGGCCAGCCCCACCTTTTTCAGCCGTCCTTCAGGAATCGCACGCGGGGAGCTTTCGTACCGTTGGGAGGTACGGAGGGTCCCCGCGTGCGATTCAGCAGGCCGGACCGCCTAGGCTGCGTGCTCGTGAGCCCGAATCCCCAGCCTGCGGTGGAAGTGTCGGGGCTGGTCAAGAGGTACGGCTCGAAGACCGCCGTCGACGGCCTCGATCTCGTCCAGCACCCCGGCACCGTTCTCGCCCTGCTCGGGCCCAACGGCGCCGGCAAGACGACGACCGTCGAGATCTGCGAGGGCTTCCGCTCGGCCGACGACGGCTCGGTGCGCGTCCTCGGTCTCGAACCCGGCTCAGAGGCGTTGCGGCCGCGCATCGGCGTGATGCCGCAGGGCGGTGGCGGTTATCCCGGCATCCGCGCCGAGGAGATGCTGAACCTGGTGGCGGCGTGCGCGGCTCACCCGCTCGATCCGAAGTGGCTGATCGAGGTCCTCGGGCTGTCCGGCGCCGTGCGCACTCCGTACAAGCGACTGTCCGGTGGTCAGCAGCAGCGGCTCTCGCTGGCCTGCGCGCTGATCGGACGCCCCGAGCTGGTGTTCCTGGACGAGCCGACCGCGGGCATGGACCCGCAGGCACGCCATCTGGTGTGGGACCTCGTGAACGCGCTCAAGGACGACGGCGTGTCCGTGCTGCTGACGACGCACCTCATGGACGAGGCCGAGGCGCTGGCCGACGATGTCGTGATCATCGACGAGGGCCGGGTGGTCGCCCACGGCTCGCCCGCCGAGCTGACCGCGAACCGTCCGGACGACCAGCAGCTGCGGTTCCGCGCCCGGCCCGGCCTGGACACGTCGTTGCTGTCCGCCGCGCTGCCCGAGGGCTTGAAGGTGCGTGAGGCGACGCGGGGCGCGTACGTCGTGGAGGGCCTGATCGATCCCCAGGTCGTGTCGACCGTGACGTCGTGGTGCGCGCAGCAGGGTGTGCTGGCCGAGGAGCTGACGGTGGCCAAGCGCAGCCTCGAAGACGTTTTCCTGGAGCTGACCGGCAGGGAGCTGCGTTCGTGAAGACCTTCGCTCCCGGCACGTTCAAGCCCGCGCCCGGCCGCGGTTCGTTGGCGCGCATGCTGTTCGTGCACGCCCGCACCGAGGCGACGCTCACCCTTCGCAACGGCGAGCAGATCCTGCTGACGGTGATCATCCCGCTGGCGCTGCTGATCGCTCTCTCAGTGATGTCGGTGATCCCGATGCCGGAGCCGCGCGTCGGTTCCGCGACCGCCCGGATCTTCGCGCTGGCGATCATCTCCTCGGCGTTCACCGGGCAGGCCATCGCTCTCGGGTTCGACCGGCGTTATGGCGTGCTGAAGCGGCTTTCGGCCTCCGCGCTGCCCCGGTGGCTGCTGGTCGCCGGACGGGTCTGCGGGGCGCTGGTCGTGGTCGCGCTGCAGATCGCGATGCTGGCGGTCACGGCGTTGCTGCTGGGCTGGCGCTTCCCGCTGGCCGGGCTGCCGTGGGTGGTGCTGCTGATCGTGCTGGGCACGCTGACGTTCGGCGCGCTCGGTGTGCTGCTGGGCGGGGCTCTGCGCGCGGACATCGTGCTGGCGCTGGCGAACATCATCTGGTTCGTGCTGCTGATGGTCGGTGGTGTGGCGTTGAGCGTCCCCGTCGGGTTCGTGCACCTGCTGCCGTCCGCCGCGCTGGCACAGGCGCTGGAAACCGCTGTGGTGCACGGCACGGCGCCCGGTGTGGGCCCCGTCGCAGTGCTCGTGGCCTGGGGTGTTGTCGCGGGCGCAGTGGCGACCCGGACGACTCGCCTGACCTGACGGGACCTACCATCTAGGCGTGTCGAAGCTGACCGCCTTCCTCGTGTCCTGGCAGCGCGTGTTCGCGATTGCCGTCGTCATCGCGCAGGCCGGAATCGCGGTCACCGGCTCGATCGTCCGCGTGACCGGGTCGGGGCTCGGCTGCCCGACGTGGCCGGAGTGCGTCGAGGGCAGCGTCGTCCCGGTGCAGCACCCCGAGGTCGCGGCACTGCACCAGTGGGTCGAGTTCGGCAACAGGACGCTGACGGGTGTCGTCGGTGTCATCGCGGGTCTGTGCGTGCTGGCGGCGTGGTTCACCCTCCCGCGGCGCAAGCGGGTGCTGAAGCTGTCGCTCGTCCAGCTCGTCGGCGTGGCCGTGCAGGCGGTCGTCGGCGGCATCACGGTGCTGACCGGTCTGGCCTGGTACACCGTGTCGATCCACTTCATGATCTCGATGGCCCTGGTCTGGATGGCCGTGCTGCTGGTGAGCTCGCTCTCCGAGGGCGACGGCCCGGCGCGGCTGCTGGTGCCGGCCCCGTTGATGAAGCTCCAGGTCGTCATGGCCGCCGTGCTGAGCGCGCTGCTGCTCGCGGGCACCTGGGTGACGGCCGCCGGGCCGCACGCCGGTGACGCCTCGACGCCGCGCCTGGGCATCGAGGTGGCGACGCTCGCGCAGATCCACGCGGATCTGCTGTTCCTGTTCCTCGGCCTGCTGATCGCGGTCGGGTTCTTCACCCGGACCCGCGCGTACTGGACGCTGGTCGGCGTCGTGCTCGCTCAGGGCGCGCTGGGCATGGTCCAGTACTGGACCGGAGTGCCCGAGGTGCTCGTGTCGATCCACGTGCTGGGCGCCGGCGCGGTTGTCGTTGCCACGGCGGCACTCTGGACGTCGTCACGGGAACGGACGCACGAGGTCGAGCTGCCCGCCTCCGGCGATCAGGCGCTCAGCAAGGCCTGAGCGTCGTCCTGCGAGTTGTGCCCGGCCCAGTTGGCGGGCGTCGAGTCGAAGTTCGCGTCCGTGATGGTCCGGTCGGCGCCCGCGTCGAGCAGGATCCGGATGACCGGCAGGTGGCCGCGTTCGGCCGCGAGGTGCAGCGCCGTCACGCCCTCGCCGTGCATCGGGCCGCCGAATCCCGTGCGCTGGTTGGGATTCGCGCCCAGGTCGAGCAACGTGCGGGTGGCGTTCTCCAGCCCGCACCACGCCGCCCACGCGAGCGCCGTGCCGCGGTAGACGTCCGCGTCGATCCTGGCGCCGCGCTTGAGCAGAGCGCCGAACACCTCGGTGCGATCGTTGCGGGCCGCCCAGGACAGCGCCTCGTCGAGGACTTCCTGCGGGTCGTTCGTGGGCCACCAGCGCGGGAAACCGCTGTGCGGCCGGTAATAGCCGCGCTGGGCCTCTGGTTCGGCGGCGAGGTCGAGGTCGCCCAGGCCGGCGGCGGTGCGCAGGTTCGGCGGGTGAACTCCGTGCTGTGCCAGGAGTTCGGCTGTTTCCCTGTTGCCCCAGAACAACGCGACCGTGAGCGGCGTGCCGCCCTCGCCCCGCGCGTCCAGGTCGATGCGAGCACCCTTGCCGAGCAGCAGCCGGGCCAGGCCCGGCAGGTTCGCGTAGGCCGTCTGGTGCAACGCGGTCCAGCCGTGCACGTTCTGGTGGTCGATGTCCGCGCCGTCGTTGAGCAGCACCTCGACGAGGCGTTCGTCGCACTTGGCCGTGGCGAGCCCGAGCAGGTCGTTCCCGTTGGTACCGCTGGCTTTCACCAGCCACGGGTCGCGCGTGATGATCGCCTTGAGCTCACCGGCGTTCTGCATCTCGATGGCCTGGTAGGCACGCGCGAACGGCCGCGGCTTGCGAATGTTGGCCTTGAGCGCCTTCCAGTCCTCACAACCGTGAGCCTGGGCGAGCACGCTGTGCGCACCCTCGTCCGTCAGCGGCACGTCGTCGAAGACCTCGAGCGCACCGGGCACGCCGTCCCACGCGGAAGCGAGCAGACCTCTGGCTCGCTCCTCGTAGTACTCGATGTCATCGCGAAACGGGTGCCACATGGCACCACGCTACTTCGGTGAAGCGGGCCTGCGCTCCCACAAAGCGGGAAGTTCCTCTGAGAGCCAACCGTAGAGGTGGTCGACGGTCTTGAGCCGCATCGAACGCTCCGGGTCGCCGCTGAGCAACCGCATACCGTCGTCGGTCAGGATCTGGACGCTGGCGATCGCGTTCAGCTTGCGCTGCACGAACTCCGACCAGGCCTTCTCGTTGATCCGGTACTCGGCGGCCTGCCTGCCGCGCCGGGTCCGCTTGGTCACCAGGCCGACGTTGACGAGGTACTTGAGGTTCGTGCTGATCGACCCGCTGCTGGCTTCCAGTTCCTGGGACAGCTCGGCCGCGGTGCGCTCGACCGGCTGGCAGATCAGCAGGTAGCCGAGGATGCGGCCGCCGATCAGCGGAATGCCCTCCTCGGCGAAGTGGGCGGCGAACCGCTCGATCCAGGCGGAGAGCCTTGTTTCCCTACCGACGCTCACAGCGTTCCTCTCGAAGATTCCCTTCGGTCAACACTGAAGTCATCGTAGCGATCTTGTCAACAACCGATGTGCAACCTTGCAGTTGCGCGACAGCAGGCCACGTGCAACCATCGGTTGCACGTTGACTTCCCGGCGAACGACAAGGACGGACCAATGGACACGACCGCACTTCGCAGCGCTTACGAGAAGTTCCTCGAAGCGGCAGCGGCTCCCGATCTCGGTGACGCCGCCGACGGAGGGTGGAACGCGGACCAGGTGCTGGCCCACGTCCTCAGCGTCGACGCCGCGACCGCAGCTGTCGCGCTCGGTGTCGTGTCCGGCTCACGCCCGACCTTCGACAACCGGCCCTGCCTCGACAGCTGGAACCTCGACCGCGTCATCGGAGAACACCCCGGCCGGGCCGGTCTGATCGCTCAGGCCCGTCGCCAGGCGGCCATCCTCTGCGACATCGCCGACCAGCTGACCGAGCAGGCGGCCGCGGTCCTGGTGCCGTCGTTCCTGATGTCCGGCGACGAGCTCGTGCTGGACCAGCCGGTCTCACTCGCCGATCTCGTCAAAGGGCTCGCTGAGAGCCACGTACCGGGGCACACCCAGCAGCTTCTCGACCTGAGGCCCACTCGCGGAAGGTGATCCCGTCAGCGACGAGGCTTGTGGAGATCGGCCGGGTCGAAGGTGACGGAGATCGTGCCCGCGACGAGCACCGGTACTTGGCTGCCAGGAGTCAGCGTCACGACGGCCGAGTACACGTCACCGTTCAGCCGGTGGCAGTAGATGACCGGACCGTCCGCGCCATCGAGCTCGACTCGCCAGTACGCGGGTACGCCGACCGCGGCGAGAGCGGCGGGCTTCTCCAGGCGATCGCTCTTCTTCGTGGACGGGCTGACGATCTCGACGACCAGCGCGACGTTCGCAACGTCGACGGACACGGTCTCGACGAACTCGGTCGTCACGACCACGTCCGGGATGTAGCCGAAGTGCTCGCCGACCCTGACGCCAACAGCCGTGACGGCTTCCATCCCGTCCGAGAAAACAGCATCGTCGAGAATTGTCGCCAGCCTGTCGGCTGCTCGCTGGTGTTTCACCGCCCGTACGCCGGTGACGACGAAACGTCCCTGGTGGAGCTCGACCCGACGACCGGGCTGAGGGTCGAGACTCTCCCAGTCTTTCAGCGTGTAGCTCTCCAGACGCCGCGCGGTGGTCATCTCACCCCTTGCCCCGAAGCACGCCCCAACGAAACTCAGGCTAGAAGACAAATGTCTCCCAGCCTGAGTTTCGTCAGTACGTCAACCAGAAAGTGTGAGCGCTTGGAGAAGCTCCAAGTCAGCAGACAGGCGCGAGCGGGGTCGTTTCGTCAGGCCCCGGCCTCCGACGCCACCGGTCCAGCTTCGCGTGCTCGGCCAGCGAGATCAGCGCTTCCCGGACGGAAAGGCGCACGCGCGGGTCGCAGTTCACGACCGGCACCGCGGGGTCAATGCCCATCCCGCGAATGATGGCCTTCACGTCCGACCGAACGGACGCGTGCACGTTGTTCAGCGCCAGCACGTAAGGAATCCGGTGGTCCTCGAAGTACCGCATGGCGTCCACGGAGTCCGCGGGACGCATCACGTCGAAGAGCACCACGGCACCCACGGCGCCGCGCACCACGTCGCCCCAGCCCGCGCGCGGGTCCTGCCACTGCGGGGCCACGAACAGGTGCAGGGCGAGACCGGAGTCCAGCCACACCCGGCCGAACTGGATGCGCACCAGCTCGGTCACCAGGCCGGCGCGTTCCGGCGGGAGCGCGGTCATCGTCAGCAGATCGTTTTCGATGATCGTCCTGATGAAAGTGCTCTTACCGACGCCAAATCCACCGGCGACGACGACTTTGGCCGAGGTCAGCTCCCGACCGGGCGGACCGGGAGGCCCGAAGTCGGGAAATCTAGAGCCGACGTAGTCCACTAAGCACTCTCTCCATCAACCCGAGGTCCGGCGTGTCACCGCCTGCGGAAGCGGTCTGGTGCACGTCCACCAGACCTCGTTCCGCCATGTCGCCGAGCAACACCTTGACGACTCCCAGTGGGAGGCGCATCAGTGCGGCCACCTCCGCGACGGATCGCGGTGAGCGGCACAACTCGACGACGTGTTGGTGCTCAGCCTGCAAGATACCTGCAGACTGCCGACTCTGATCATTGGCGGAGACAAGTGTCTCGATCTCGAGGCTGATGTTCGACCGAGTGCGCCCGCCCGTCCAGGCATATGCACGCACGATCGAGGCGTCCTGGGGCTCCAGTGCTGGAGACTCATACGCCGGCAATTCTTCTTGCGGTACAACGGGAGTCGCTTCCCGCGCGGGCACCGGGGAGGACGACGTGCGCGATCGCTTCCGGCCGGAGTCCAGGGAGAACCCGTTCATCAGGTCGGCGAAGGTCTGCTCGGCGGGCGTCTCAGCCCGCCTGCGTCGTCGGTGCGCGTCAGCGGCCGAACTCATGGATCACCTCACGCTGTGCAGCTGCGCTCGCAGTTCGGGGGTGAGGATCTGGCCGACCTGCTCGACGACCACGGTCATCTCGTAGGCGACTTGGCCGACGTCGCTGTCGGGGGCGGCGAGAACCGCCAGACAAGACCCGTCTCGAATGGACATGAGAAGCATGATCCCGTAGTCCATCTCGATCACGGTGCGCAACACTCCGCCGCCCTCGAAACAACGCGACGCGCTCATCGTGAGCGCCGTGACGCCCGACGAGATGGCCGCGAGCTGCTCGGCGCGGTCCGGTGGGAGGCCTGTCGACTTGGTGAGCAGAAGGCCGTCCACCGAGATGACGATCGCGTGGGCGACTCCGGCCACGCGATCGGTGAAGTTCGTGATCAACCAGCCGAACTGGTCCACCTGGCGCGACTGAGGCGTGCTCATGCCTTCTCCCCGTTCCCCTGGCCGTTCACGTTCCTGCTGCTGCCCAGCGGGGCCTGACGCAGACCCGTCTGGTAGCTGGCCAGAAACCCTCGTGCTCGTTCCGGATCGCGCTTCTGGGCCACGGCGGGCCGTGTGCCGTTCTCGGGACGTTCCGCGAGGTCGGGAAGCAGATTCTTACGCGGTGCGCGTTTCGGCAACCCGGCATCCGTCTCGCCGGCGTCCGTGGCGGGGTCGCCGGCCTGTTCCCAGACCGTCCCGCCGGGCTTCTTGCCGAACCAGGACGCCACTACGGACGGTGACGACGCAGGTGGGGGCGAATGGTCACCGTTGACCGTTTCGCCAGAGACGGCGCTCCCGGCGAACCAGGAGGACGTCGTCTCATTTGGTGTCTCGACTGGCACGGGATTTCCAACGACGGGCGCCGGGCGCGGGTTGCGCTGCGGCAGCGACTCGTCGATCGCGGCGCCGCGGAACGAGGTCCATTCGCCCGACTCACGAGGGTGCTCGATGGCCGGTGCGGGCGCGGGCGGTGGGGCGAGGTTCGGGGTCTTCACGACGACGTGCGGCTGCCTGGCGTTGGCCATCTGCTTCGGCTGGGGCAGCGCGGCGTGGCGCGGCTGGGCGGCCGCGGGGGCGTCCTCGTGGGAACGGACGAGCTCCGCCGGCACGAGCACGAACGCGCGCAGGCCTTCCCTGTCCTCTCCCGCTCCGCGCAGCCGGACGGTGATGCCGTGGCGGGCGGCGAGCCGGCCGACGACGAACAGGCCCATCTGGCGCGAGACCGGCACGTCTTCTTCCGTGCCGGAGGAAAGCCGTTCGTTGGCCTCGGTCAGCTCGGCGGAGCCCATCCCGATGCCCTGGTCGGCGACCTCGACGAGCACCGAGCCCTGCTGGTCGATCCGGGAGCCGATCATGACCTGGGTGGTGGGCGCGGAGAACGCGGTGGCGTTGTCCAGCAGCTCCGCGACGAGGCGCACGAGGTCGCTGGCCGCGTAGCCGACGATCTCGACCGACGGCGTCGACTTCACGACGACCCGCTGGTAGTGCTCGATCTCCGACGCGGCGGCGCGCAGCACGTCGGCCAGCGGCACCGGCTGGTGGAACCGGCGAGCGACGTCCGTGCCGGACAGCACCATCAGGTTCTCGTTGTTGCGGCGCATGCGCGTCGCGAGGTGGTCGAGCTTGAAGAGGTTGGCGAGCTGCTCGGGGTTCTCCTCGTGCCGCTCGAGCTCCTCCATGAGCTTGAGCTGGCGCTCGACGAGGCCCTGCGAGCGGCGCGACAGGTTGACGAAGATGTTCTTCATGCCCGACCGCAGCGACGACTGCTCCACGGCGGACCGGATCGCCTGCTCGTGCACGGCGTCGAACGCGCGGGCCAGCTGGCCGAACTCCTCGCTGGTGTGCACGGGCACCGGCTCGATCTCGGTGTCCGGCTTGCGGTCGGCGCGGATCGCGGCGACGACCTCTGGCAGGTGGTGGTGCGCCACGTCGAGCGCGGACCGGCGCAGCTCGGACAGCGAGCGCAGCAGGTAGCGGCCGATGACGAAGCCGAGCGTGCCGGCGACGAGCAGCATCGCGAGCAGGATGACCGCTGCCGCGCCCGCCTTGTTGGACGTGTCGTCCTGCAGCCGGGCGGCGGAGTTCGCGAGCTCGTCCTGCAGTTCGCGGACGACCTGTTCCATGAAGCGGCCGGTGGTGCCGGAGGCCTTGTTCCAGTCCTCGACGGCGATGCCGAACGACGGCGGCGGCTTCGGCTGGCCCGGACGCGTGGTCACCGGGGTGCCGTCGGGCTGGGTGAGCGCGCGTTCCACCAGAGCGGTCCGGCTCGCGACGACGGCGCCGGTGACGGTCTGGTCGTAGGCGCGGCGCTGTTCGGTCGTGCCGATCGCCTGGAAGTCGTTGAGGCGGTCCTGGAGGCGGATGTCGGACTGCTCCAGCGTGCGGACCTCGGGGCCGAGCAGCTTGCCCCGGCCGATCCCGGCTAAGACGACCGCGTGCTGCAGCGAGACCTGCTCCTGCGCGATGACCATGTTGTGCAACGCCATCGCGGTGCCGGAGATGGCCTCGTCGCCGAACTGGCCGACGAGCGCCTGTTCGAAGTCCAGCAACGACTTCACGACCGAGGTGTAGCCGGTGGTGCCGCCGGACGGGTCACCGCCGTCGCCGCCCTGGGCCACCTTCTCCCGCAGGTTCTTCAACGTCTCCAGCTGGCCGCCGAGTTCGGCGAAGCGGTTGCGCGCGACGTCGCCCAGCCCGGCGGTGCGGTCGACGCGGCGGCGCACGGTCGCGGCGGCGTTGTCGGTGGCGCTGATCTGGTTCTGGTAGGCGCCGACGCCGGAACCACTGGTCGCGCTCTGCGCGGCGAGCGTGCGTTCCTGCTGGACGCTGGAGATCAATGGCGCGAGATCCGCCCGCAGCCGGACCAGGCCCTGCATCTGCACGTAGTTGTTGGACCGGTCGACGTAACCGGAGATCTGCAGTGCGCCCGCGCCGACAGCGACGGCCACCGGGACGAGCAGCACGACGCCGAGCTTGACCGGCAGGCGCCAGTTGCGCCAGTCGCTGATCTTTCTCCACTCGACATTCACGAAATGATCCCCAAGGCGCGCTCGAAGTGCCCCACTATCGGCTACCTCCTGGCCTGGTGAATCCCCGCGAGTCGAGACACCCGCCGCTTGATATCGAGATCAGCCGTATCGGGTGTTAGCGGATAGTAGGCCAGAGAGCGTGACGCGACAACGACCTGGGGCGTGCACGACTGATCACCCACGGTGACAGCCCACCTCATGGGGTGGTCCTGCGGGTTGTGGGGATTGACTCGTCGCCACGCGTGGTTACGCTTGCGCCTCCCACCCCCGGTTCAGCCGCGCCCTCTAGACAGAGCCGCGCCGGGTACTCCCCGTAACGAATGCGAGCGGTTGATGACGAAGGCGTTGCCCTCCGTGTCACGCCCGGCCACGCCCGGATTCGCGACCTTTGACGAGCCCCATCACTCATTGCTCATAGATGGTGACGGTGAGCCTGATTTCGGTGCCATCCAAACGAGTGAGGATTTTCTCGCGCTGAAGCGGCGGGTGACGCGATTTATTCTCCCCGCGACACTGCTGTTCCTCGCTTGGTATGTCACGTTCGTATTGCTTTCGGCTTACGCCGCCGACTTCATGAGCACTCCGCTCTTCGGAACGGTGAACGTCGGCTTGACGATGGGATTCCTCCAGTTCGTCACCACCATCATCATCACAATGGCGTACGCCCGTTACTCCAAGAAGAGTCTCGACCCCCAGGTCGAGAAGGTGCGCGCGCTCGTGGAAACCGATGAGGAGCACGCGTGACCGGGGCGAACACCGCGATCAACCTGTCCGTCTTCGGCATCTTCGTGCTGCTCACGCTGTACGTCGTGTATCGAGCGTCGACGCGGAACGTCAGCGCGTCGGACTATTACGCGGCGGGCAGCAGTTTCACGGGCACGCAGAACGGCATCGCACTGTCGGGTGACTTCCTGTCCGCGGCGTCGTTCCTGGGCATCTCCGGTGCGATCGCCGTGAACGGTTACGACGGCTTCATGTACTCGATCGGGTGGGTCGTCGCCTGGCTGATCGGCCTGATGCTCATCTCGGAACGGCTGCGCAACACCGGCCGCTTCACCATGGGCGACGTCATGGCGTTCCGCATGCGCCAGCGCCCCGTGCGCGCGGCCGCGGCGAACGCGACCCTGGTGATCTCGCTGTTCTACATGATCGCGCAGATGGCGGGCGCCGGCGGCCTGATGGCGTTGCTGCTGGACGTGCACAGCAAGATCGGCCAGGCCATCATCATCGCGGTCGTCGGCATCGTCATGGTGCTGTACGTGCTGGTCGGCGGCATGAAGGGCACCACGTGGGTGCAGATCATCAAGGCCGTCCTGCTGATCCTGTCCGTGTCACTGCTGACGATCTTCCTGATCGGCAAGTTCGGCTTCGACTTCTCCTCGATGCTCGACCGCGCGACGCAGAAGTCGCCGCTGGGCGAGGCCGTGCTGGCGCCGGGTGTGAAGTACGGCGCGACGGGACTTTCGAAAATCGACTTCCTGTCCCTGGCGCTCGCTCTGGTGCTCGGCACCGCGTCGCTGCCGCACGTGCTGATGCGCTTCTACACGGTGCCGAACGCGAAGGAAGCCCGTAAGTCCGTCGTGTGGGCCACCTGGATGATGGCGATCTTCTACTCGTGCACGCTGGTCATCGGCTTCGGCGCGATGGCGCTGGTCGGCACGGACAAGATCACCGGTGCTCCCGGAGGCGAAAATTCGGCCGCACCGCTGCTGGCGTTCCAGGTCGGCGGCACGGTGCTGCTCGGCATCGTGTGCGCGGTGGCGTTCGCGACGATCCTCGCCGTGGTCGCCGGTCTGACGTTGACCGCCTCGGCCTCGTTCGCGCACGACGTTTACGCGAACGTCATCAAGCACGGCGAGACGGACCCGCGCGACGAGGTGCGGGTCGCCCGCATCACCGCGGTCTGCGTCGGCGTGCTCGCGATCGTCGGCGGCATCGCGGCGAACGGGCAGAACGTCGCCTTCCTGGTCGCGCTGGCGTTCGCGCTCGCCGCGTCCGCGAACCTGCCGACACTGCTGTACTCGATGTTCTGGAAGCGCTTCAACACGCGCGGCACGTTGTGGAGCATCTACGGCGGCCTCACGTCCTGCGTGCTGCTCATCGTGTTCTCCCCCGCCATCTCGGGCTCGAAGTCGTCGGTGTTCCCGGACGCCGACTTCGCGTTCTTCCCGCTCTCCAACCCCGGCATCGTGTCGATCCCGCTGTCGTTCCTGGCCGGGTTCCTGGGCACGATCCTGGGCGGCGAGCCCGCGGACCCCGCGAAGCAGTCGGAGATGGAGGTCCGCGGCCTGACCGGAATCGGCTCAGGTCTGCGCTAGAAGTTCAGCTACAGCCCTGTTGAACTCCTCGGGGCGTTCCAGGTTCGGCATGTGCGCGGCGCCGTCGACCACGACCAGCGTCGAGCCTGGAACACGGTCGTGCATGTACTTCGCGTCTTCAACCGGCGTGTACTCGTCATCGCTGCCCACCACCACGAGGGTCGGCACGGTGATGGTGCCGAGCACCGCGGTGTAGTCCGGGCGTTCCGCGCGCCCCCTCAACGCCGCCGCGGCACCTTCCGGCGGTGCGTTGTGCATCATCCTCGCGACGTGCTCGCCTGGCGCGATGTTGTGCGGTGCCACCATCTTCCAGAGCACCTCGTCCGCGTAGCCGGACATGCCCTCGCGCAGCAGCCGGTCCGCCATGTCGTTGCGGATCTGGCGGCCCTGCGGGGTTTCCGGCTGTGCGAACGTGTCGGCGAGGATCAGGCCGCGAATCCGTTGCGGGAACTGGCGTGCGCACTCCATGACGATCTGCCCGCCCATCGACAGGCCGCCGAGCACGAACGCGTCGATCCCGAGATGGGTGAGCAGCGCGGCGATGTCGTCGGCGAACACCGGCAACGGCGTGATGCCGGGCACAACGGTGCTCTCGCCGTAGCCGCGCAGGTCCGCGGTGATCACCCGCCACCCCGCGCCGGCGAAGTGCTCGACCTGCGGCCGCCACATGGAGCGGTCGAACGGATGGCCGTGCACCAGTACCAGCACGTCGTCGCCGGTGCCTTCGTCGTCGTAGCCGATGGTGATGCCGTTGACGTTCGCAGTGGTCATGATCTGACCGTAGCGCCGACTAGGACCGGGACGCGGCCGCCTGGACAACCTTGCTGAACCGGGACGCGGCCTCTTCGGTGGTGAGCTTGAAGCCCAGCGACGGCTCGGTCAGCTCCAGTTCCAGCAGCAACGGCGAGCCGTCCGCACCTTCGACGACGTCCACACGGGCGTAGAGGAAGTCACTGCGCTGCAACGAGAGCAGCTCCGCGGCCACGTCGAGGACCTGGTTCGCGAGCTCGACCTGCCGCGGGGTCGGCTCGATGCCGCGCAGCTTCTCCTCGACGTAGAGCCCCGACTCCGCCTCGGCCAGGCCCTGCGCCAGCATCGGTCCCTTGTGGAACGAGTGGGAGTACTCACCGGCGAAGAACACCAGCGCGGTCTCGCCGTGAGCGTCCACACTGGACTGGTAGGGCTGCACCAGCGCACGAACGCCAAGCGCGGCGAGGTGTGCGCGGGCCTCGGCGTGGCCGGTGAACCTGCCTGCGCCGCGCGAACCCGCGCCGATCACCGGTTTCACCACGAACTCGCCCTCGGGCCAGACGGGTTCGGCACCCGGCTCCACGACCGCGGTGGGCACGACGGCGACACCGCGCTCGGCGAGTTCGACGAGGTAGGACTTGTCGATGTTCCAGCGGACCACCCTCAGCGGGTTCGCCAGCGTGGGCACCTTCTCGCACCAGGCCAGGAACTCGTCCAGGCGGTCGGGGTAGTCCCAGGTCGTGCGCAGGACCACCAGGTCGGCCTCGACCTCGAGGCCCCAGGGCTGCCAGGAGACGTCGACGCCGTCCCGTTCGAGGGCGGCGACGAACGACTCCTCGTCGCCGTCGCCGGAGGGCAGCCGGTCGCACGAGGCGAGCACGACCTTCATGACTGCATCTTGGCCATCTTGCGGCGGTGTGCGGAGCCGATCCGGGTGGCGGCGGTGGTCTCGCGGTCCCACTCGGCCTGCTCGACGTCGGCGGCGGTTTCGACGGCCTTGGTGGCGGACTCGACGTCCTTCGCCATCACGTCACCCATGGCGCCGTCCGCGCCGACCAGCACGATCCGCGCGCCGGCCCGGCCGATCGGCTCGACGACCGCCCTGACCGCCGTCCCCGGCTTGCCGTGGGCCTTCACGAACTCGGCGATGCGCTTCTGCGTGGTTTGATCAGACACCCCCACACTGTAAAACCACCGGGTAACTTCAGTCGGGTGACCACCGACACGCTCACGTCGTTCCTCTCGTGGTACTTCGACCACCACCCCGCCCACGCGGCGCAGGTCGGCTCACTGGAGCACTACTCGACGTTCGGGGACTTCTCCGCGACGGCGTTCGAGCAGCGGGCCAGGGACAAGGGCGAGTGGCTGGCGCGACTGGAACCGTTGCCGAGGTCGGTGGACCGCGATCTCGCGCTGTCGGTGCTGCGCGGCTCGCTGGCGGCGGAGACGTGGCCGGGGTGGCGGCGTGACCCGCACGAGTACTCGGGAATGGTCTTCTTCGGACTGCTCGCGCCGTTCCTGCACCGGTTGCTGCCCGAAGCCGAACTCGTCGCGTGCGCCATCGCGAAGCTGCGCGAGGTGCCGTCGGTCTTCGCCGCCGCCGAGGCGAACCTCGACGCGTCGCTGGCGTCGGCGCTGGTCGTGCGGCGGGCGGGCGACCAGGTGAAGACGGGGCGTTCGTTCGTGCTCGACTCGCTGCCGCTGGAGGTGTCCTCCCCCGAACTGCGCGCGAAACTCGTCGAGGCCGCCGTGCCCGCCGCCGAGGCGTTCGACCGGCACGCGGCGTTCCTGGACGACCTCGCACTGCGGGCCGGTGGCGACTGGCGGATGGGCGAGAAGCTCTACTCGACCCTGTTGCAGGACAAGGAGTTGCTCGGGTACGGCGCACCGGAGCTGCACCAGCGCGGGCAGGACGCCTACGCGTCGCTGGAAGCAGAGCTGATCGAACTGGCCGGCTCCGCGGACTGGCGCACGGTCATGAGTTCGCTGCAGGACGACCACCCGCCGACGCTGGAGGCGATGCGCGCCGAGTACGAGGCCGAGACGCGACGGGCACGTGCGGCGCTGGTCGAGCACTCGCTGGTGACGCTGCCCGACGGCGAGGAGTGCAGCGTCGTGCCGTCGCCGCCGTTCCACCGCGCGATCATGGCCGTCGCGAGCTACCTCGGCCCGCCGCCGCTGACGTCCAGGCGGGCCGGCTACTTCTTCGTGCCGTTCACCCCGGACAACGCCACGGACGAGGAGATCACGCACCGCCTGCGCACCAACGCGCGGCCGCAGATGCCGACGATCTCGGTGCACGAGGCCTACCCCGGTCACCACTGGCACTCGGCCTGGGTGGCGGCGCAGGGCTCGGCGCACCCGCTGCGGAAGGTGTTCCGGACGTCGTACTTCTCCGAGGGCTGGGCGCTGTACTCGGAGAAGCTGCTGCGGTCGGTCGGTTACTACACGACCAAGGCCTCGTTGATGGGACACGTCGAGGCACGGCTGTTCCGTGCGGCGCGCATGGTCGTCGACACGGCGTTGCACTGCGGCGACATGACACCGGCGGAAGCCGAGTCGTTCATGGTGGCACGCACGGCCCTGACACCGGGCACGGCCGTTGGCGAGGTCAAGCGGTACTGCGCGTGGCCGACGCAGGCGCCGTCGTACCTCACCGGTGCGTTGGAGATCGACCTGATCCGGGAGGAGTACCTGGCCGCGGGACTGGGGTCGTTGCGCGACTTCCACGACCGCATCGCCGGGTCGGGTGCGCTGCCGCTCGGACTCGCGCGCCGCGTGGCGCTGGGCGAGGACTGACGGCATCGTTCTCAGGTGCTGGGACCGGGAACATCGCGGTCCCGGCCGGGGTTGACCGGGTTGAGTCGATCAAGGAGGACAGATGCCCAAGGCAGTGGTGGTGCGTTCGGCCGGTGGCCCGGAGGTGCTGGAACACTCCGACGTGCCGTCGCCCGTGCCCGGTGACGGCGAGCTGCTGGTGCGGGTCGCCGCGGCGGGTGTCAACTACATCGACACCTACCAGCGCAGCGGGCAGTACGCCGTGCCGTTGCCCACCGCTCTGGGCCTTGAGGGCGCGGGCGTGGTCGTCGCCTCGAACTCTTCCGATTTCACCGTGGGCGACCGCGTGGCGTGGATGACCGTGCTGGGCAGCTACGCGTCCGAGGTCGTGGTGCCGGCCGCGTCCGCCGTGCGGGTGCCCGACGGGTTGGACGTGGAAGTGGCCGCGGCCGCGCTGTTGCAGGGCATCACCGCGCACTACCTCACGCACTCGACGCACGCCGTGAAGGAAGGCGACCGGGTGCTGGTGCACGCGGCGGCCGGTGGCGTCGGGTTGCTGTTGACGCAGTGGGCGAAGTCGAAGGGCGCTTTCGTCGTCGCGACCGTGTCGACCGACGAGAAGGAGGCGCTGGCCCGCGAGGCCGGCGCGGACCAGGTGCTGCGGTACGGGGACTTCGCGTCGCAGATCGAGAAGGTCGACGTCGTGTACGACGGCGTGGGGCGCGACACGTTCGACCAGTCGCTGGCGTCGCTGAAGCCACGCGGTCTGCTGGCGCTGTTCGGGGCGTCGTCCGGGCCGGTGCCGCCGGTGGATCCGCAGCGGCTGAACGCGGCCGGGTCGGTGTTCCTCACCCGTCCGTCGACCGGGGCGTACCTGCTGGACCGGGAAGAGTTCGAGTGGCGGGCCGCGGACCTGTTCGGCGCGATCGTGGACGGGACGCTGAACATCCGGATCGGCGGGCGGTACAAGCTGGAGGAGGCGGCGCAGGCGCACACGGACCTGCAGTCGCGCCGGACCACCGGGAAGCTGCTGCTCCTGCCGTGACGCCGTGACGCCGTGACGTTTGGCGTTTGGTGCGGACGGCCCCCGACCTCTGACCCGGTCGGGGGCCGTTCCGCCGCGGTGTCAGGCGGCGGGGGTGACCTTCACGCCGTCGATCACGAACACGAGGGTCTCGTTGGGCTGGATGCCCTGACCGCCCTGGCCGTAGCCCTTGGCCGGCGGCACGATCAGCAGACGGCGGCCCTTCTCCTTGAGGCCGACGATGCCCTCGTTCCAGCCGTCGATGACCGGCGCCTGGCCGACGTTCTCGACGTCGTACGGCTGGCCGCGCTCGAACGAGCTGTCCAGCACCTTCTTGTCGGAGAAGGTGGTGAGCTGGTAGTTGACCGTGGCCGTCGTGCCCGCCTTCACCTCGGCACCGGTGCCCTGCACCAGGTCCTTGATGATGAGCTCGTCGGTGGGCTTGCAGGCGGGGATCTCGACCTTGGGCGCCGAACCGAACTCGCCGGTGACCTTGAAGTCGTCGGCCTTGCAGGGGGAGGTCGGCGCGCCGGAGCCCGTCGAGGGCTGGGCCGAGCTGCCGCAGCCCGCGAGGCCGGTGGCCGCTACGAGCGCCAGGGACGCGATGAGCAGGACGTTACGCATGGTGGGTGAGCGTATTCGGAGGGGTGTTAGCGGGGTGTAGCAGGTCGCCGCGCAGGCCCGTACCGCGTGTGGTCACCTCATCGCCGCTTGGCCGGCGCGGCACAAGTCTTCACGGCTCGCTTCGCATCGCCACACGGCGCACCCATCACGGCATCGGGGATCGCGGCTCGCGTCTCACGACCTTGAGGTCGTCTTCGGCTTCACGGGTCGCGCGGCGCCCGAGCGGGGTGCCGACACGCCTGCGCGGTGACGCCGTGGCGGGGGCAGCGCCCAAGCGGGCGCCGCGACACGCCTCGTCGGCGTTGCCGGGGCGGGTGCGGCGGGCAGGTGGGCACCGCGACACGCCTCGTCGGCTTTGCTGGGGCGGGTGCGGCGGGCAGGCGGGGCGTACCGACACACCTCTTCTGCGTTGTCGTACTGGGTGCGGCGGCAGGGCGGGCGCCGACACGCCTCCTCGGCGTTGCCGGGGCGGGGTGCGCGGGCCCGGCCGGCGGCGTCCAGCCCGCTGGGAAGTCGGTGCGGCGGTCGCGGGCGGAGGGCTCGGCCTGCCGGGCGAACGCGGGCAGGCGCCGAGCGGGCTAAGACACTCGGCGTGAGTGCGTTCGGGTGGTGGGTCACCCTCATCCGACTCGTTCGGCGCCACCCGCGACAGGGCGTCACCGAAGTGCACGAGTGCGGGCCGACAGCTGGGCTCAAAGGCGGTTATTCCGGGACTAAATGTCGCACGAATAGCAGCTTCCTTATCTTTTGACCGACGCGTACAGTAACTCCGCGCACTTGATCGGACACCGACCGCATTCGTCCGTTCGGGTAGCAGCCGTTGAGGTGACCCAGGAGGTGGGACACGTGTCCGCGGAGGCCGGAGGCATCCGCAGCAACCTGATCCAGGAGTTGTTCTGGACTCGGACCGGGTTGCTCCTCCTCATACTCGTCGTGACGTCGGGTGCGTCGCTGGCCATTTCCAGTCAAATGGATTCCGGGGCAGGGAGAAACTTCCTGACGGCGTTGGGCACCGGCACGCTCATTTCCGCGGTGGTGAGCTTCACGCAGACGTTGATCACGTCGAGAGCCACGCAGAAGGCTCTTCTCACGCCGGTTGTCGAGGAGACCCGCAAGGCTCTCGAGGAGCTCAGTGCGGAGTATCGGGCGCTGGACCGGGAGTTCTTCCCCAGTCACGTGTTCGAGCCGACGGCCAAGCCCGATCCGGTGTTCAACCAGCTCATGATGCAGGACCTGGAGCGGACGCGGCTGTACTGCTTCCGCGGGTTCGCCGGGCGGTACGCGGCGGGCAGAGTGCTGCTCTCGCAGACGGAATGCGAGCTCAGGGCCGTGCTGGCGGATCCGCGCGACGACAACGCGATCAGCGGCCGGGCGCGGTACCTGCTGCGCAACGAAGGTGCCGACGGCGACTACGGCGAGATCCAGACGCGGCTCAAGGAACAGATCGGCATCGGGCTCGTGGGGCTTTACGCGGCCCGCAGCCGGTGCACGAGGATCGACGTCACCATCGTTTCGGATCCACCGCTCGACCGGCTCGAGTTGTTCGACGACTCGGTCTGGATGACGCTCTACAGCAACACCGCCGGAGTGCTGAGACCATATCCGCGGACGCTCAGGTTCACCGAGAGCTCGTTCCTGTACTCGATGGAACGCGCCGAGTTCCTGCGGATCAGCAATTCCCGGGCCGGCTACCACTTCGTCATCACGCCAGGTACGTCGAGAAACGACTTTCTGGCGTTGTACGAGAAGATCACCGGCGACACTCTCAACGCGGACGGGTTCAAGGAACTGGAAGAGAAGTTCCACGCATTCCGTCGCGAATTCTCCACATCCGCTCAGTTGAGGAGCTGATCGATCTTGCTAGCCGAGTTCACCGGGTTGTCCGCGCTCGAGGAGCTCGCCGCTCGGGTGAAGCGCGCCGAATTTCCCGTCGTGGACCACTGGACCGAAGTCGGTTCGTGGTTTCGCGAGTGGGCTTCCCGGCCGGATCTGCGCAAGGAGCTGCGTGCGTACATCGACGGGCTCACCCCGCAGGAGGCGACATGGGTGATCGCGCATTCGCGTGAGACGACGACGCACTTCGCGTGGTGCTTGAGAGACGAATCGGACGAACCGTTCACGTTCTGGTTGCACGAGTACAAACCGCTGACGGACTGGCGCGCCGGCTACGCGGACTCGGTCCACAACCACCGGTACCACTTCTGCACCACCATCCTGAGCGGCGCCTACCTGCACGAACGTTTCGACGCCCGGCTCGGCCTCGGCGGACGGACGATCGTCGCCACAGAGCTCACGAATCGCACTCAGTGCGCCGAAGGCACCACCGGCACATTGCTCGCACACGAGTTCCACCGCATTCCACGCGCCGCGGAGGGGACGATGACGTTCCTCGTCAAGTCCCGCGCCGTCACGCCGTGGAGCCTCAGCTACGACCCGGACACCGGGATCAGCCACCGGCACGTGCCGGTCGAGGATCGGCTGGAGGATCTGACGAACAACCTGTAAACGCCCTGCGGCACGCCTACCATCAGCCCACCCGGTGGGAGGGCTGATGATGCGTACGCGCACAACTATTCCTAGGTCTGTCATCGCGGACGTGGAGCAGCGCGTGAGGCGGCTGTGCGAGGACCTGGCCGCGAAGCTGCAGTTCCACGGCTGGCACCACGTGAGCTTCGTCCGCGACAAGTCCGTGCACTTCGCCGGGCGCAACGGCGCCGCGCGGGACGTCGTCGAGGTCGCCGCACTGGTGCACGACCTCAACTACATGGTCCGCCGCAACTCGCTGCCGACCGACGGCGAGGCGTTGCGCAGGAAGGTCCTCTTCGTCGCGGGTGTCTCCCAGGGCGACATCGAGTGGATCGAACGGATCGTGGTCGAGGCCGAGATGCGCACTCGCGGCCGCGACATCTCACTGGAGGCGCAGGCGCTGTCGGACGCGGACACGCTGTTCAAGGCGCTCCCCGTCACGCCGGTCGTGCTGGCGCACAAGTACCTCCAGGAGAACGGCATCACCCTGCGCGAGCTCGCGTACAAGATCGTGGGCGAGCAGGTGGGCAAGGCCGACGAGGGCTACTACTTCTACGACGCGGAGGCCGCCGCGACCTACACCAAGTGGGCCGAGACGAACCTCCTGCTGTGGAAGTGCATCGTCGAGTCCCTCGACGACCCGTGCGTCGAGGACCTGCTGACCAAGGTGGCGTCCTAGCACGTTCTTCATCAAAGCCGGCGACTCCGACCGCGCGGAGTCCGTGACCGCCGGCGACTACGACGCACGCGACGCCGTAGTCGTGTGGCACGAGGTGTTCAACGGCGTGTGGGAACCGCAGCCGGAAGACAGCGTGTTCCCACTCCCGGACGCACTGGTGGCACAGCTCGTCAAAGCAGACCCCGCACGCATGCACGACGTCGCGCTGTCGTGGGCGCCCCTCATCGACATGGGCTTCCACGAGGCATTCGCGCACCTCAGCGAGTTGTCGAAACTCGCGCGCACGGCCGTGAGCCGAGCCCAGCACGTCTACGTCGAGGTCACCGAGCCGGCGTGAGCCCAGCCGTCTGCTGAGTCGGCATCTGCACACCAACGGCCGTGAGCGCCAGCTCGCGAGCGGCACGGCGCACGGTCAACACGGCGAGATGAGCGTGCACGGTCGACGCGCGGCTAAGACCGTCGTACGCGGCCGCGGCGGCCTCGAAGATCTCGTGATCCGAGACCCGGTCACCGAAGCGGACGGTCAGTTCCTCAATCGCCTGACGCAGTTGAGCCTCCGAGTTCAGCATGCCCAGCACAACGGACCACGAGGTACCGGTGGTTCACCCCGTGATCCACCTGAGACGACGATTCACTCGGCCGGAAGCGTTACGGCCGGGCGGCCGGAGGCGTTGTCAGGGAGTGGGGACGAACGAACCTGACCAGGTCCGCAACGAGATCGCCGACAACGCCGTGATCATCGGGCCGGTGGTGCAGACGGGCACCTTCTCCGGGCAGATCCACCATCACGCCGCCCCGAGGCAACCGCTGGACCTGCTCACCCTGCGGCAGTGGGTCGAGCACATCGCCGCCGGGCAGGACCAGCACGCACGCCAGCTGGATCAGGTACGGGCAGCGGTGGCCGATCCCTCCTCGGCGGACGCGGTGCGGCGGCTCATGATCGCCGGCATGGTCGGCTACCTCGCCCGGCCGGGCGCACCTCCCGACCGGCCGGTAGCGGCCCAGATCGTGCTCGACCTCGTCGTCTTCGCGTTGTGGCCCGTGGTGACCGCGAAGAAGCTGCCGCCGGGCTGGGAGGGTCAGCTCGCCCAGCTCACCTCACCCCGGCTCGCGGTGCTGGTGCAACGCGCCCGCGAACAGCCTCCAGCCCCCGAGGAGTTCGCGCGCACCCTGGCGAGCAGGTCGTTCACCTCCGCGACGGCCATGTTGTTCGACGACCTGGCCGACCCCCGCCGCGGTGGCGCGTTGCTGACCGCGATGGCTCTCGCCGGTGGGCTCGAAGCGCCGCCGACCGCACGTGGCGCGGGCAGGAAAGTCGCGGTGTGGGCGCTCGTCATCGCGGGCGGCGCCACGCTCGCGCACGCACTGCGGCACACCGACTCACGGGCGACCCGGATCCTCGGAGAGGTGATGGTGGACCTGGCGACCGGTCCTGGTGATCCGCTCGACCTGACCGACGTCGCCGCGGACCTCGTGGATTGGTTGTTCGGCTGATGGACTTCGCGCTCGACACGCTGCTGCCTGCCCTGCGACTCGCCGTCCAGGTCATCACCGCCGGGTCGGTGGTGATGTACCTCGCGACCCTCGGCAACCCCCGATCGCTGCGCGAGTCGCTCGTGACGTTGCACGGCCTGAAGACGTGGCCGCCGACCGCGCTGTTCCGCTGGCGCCGGCAGGAGCCGCGGGACGGCTACGAGGTCACCGCGTACAACCGGAACACCGACGAGGACAACACGCTCTTCCCGGTCTTCCACCTGGCCAGGTGGTGCCCGACCTACCTGATGTGGCCGAAGAGGAGACAGCGGACCAGGGACGCGATGCTGCGGACCGCCCGGACCACGCTCGGGGTCAAGGTGGTCTTCCTCGTCGCGTTCTTCCTCGGCTCGTTCGCCGTGCTGGTCTGGCTGACGTTCACCCACGACTGGCGCTGGGTCGTCGCGGTGATCGTGCTCGCCTTCCACCAGCTCGCGTACTACGTCTCCAACACCTACTTCCACTGGCTGAGATGGTGGCGCCTGCTGGTGATCGGTACCGGCTGCTGGCTGTACCTGCAGGGCGGCGTCAACGCGACGGCGGCGATCGTCGCGGCCGGCACGATCATGTGCTCGGCGATCCTGAGCCAGTGGCAGATGGTCGAGAACCAGAACCACCTGAACGCACGGCGGCGGTAGATCAGCGCAACCGGAGATCCGCGCCGGCGTGCAGCGTGTAGGCGAGGCCCAGGACGTTGCCGCGGCCGAGCATCTCCCAGCGGGCGCGCCGCAGCGCCTCCCCCGCCGGCATCCCCTCGGCCAGCCGGGCCAGCAGCATGCCGCTCACCCACCCCGCCATGCCCTGGTCGACGGGCACCTCAGGGCAGATCACGCCCGCGGCGCCGGCCTGGTTCACGAAGGCGTCCACGAGGTCCGCCGACGGCGAGGTCGTCACGACCAACGGCCGGTGCGGCCAGGCGTCGATGTCCACGGCCTCCAGCACGCCTTCGTCGTAGACCAGGTGCACGACGTCCGCGCGTTCGTCCTCCAACGCCCGTGCCAGCCCCGACGGACTGACGTACGCGGAGGAGATCGACTCCGGCGGCAGGAACGACATCAGCTCGGCCACGTGCCGCTGGGTGAGCGTCCGGTCCAGCGCGGGATCGACGGACAGCGCCACCTCGACCGGGCGTGCACCGGGCGCCACCCGCCACGCCAATGGTCCCGGCGGGTGCTCCAGCACGCTCGACAGGCCCCAGAAACCGAAGGGACACAACACGTTCCCGCTGTGGTCCGGATCCGGGCACCGCGAGGGCACCGGCCCTCCTGCTCCGAACGGCCCGAACCTCGCCATCGACGCGCACACCCGGTACGGCCCGTCGGCGAACGGCAGGTCGTACACGCCGGCCCACGACACCTTCGTCTGACCGACGACCGTGATCACGCCGCCGCGCCGGACCACCGCGCCGTCGGGGAACAACATCCCGTGCAACGCGGCACCGCGCACCGCGGCCGCGGCGAGATCCGCGCAGTACGACGGGAAGTCCTTGCCGTACCAGGGATCCAGCCCCGACACCGGCGGCAGCGCGCCGGCGCCGTCCAGGCTGATCCACGACGGCACGCCGCCGGTCGCCACCAGTGCGCGCTCGCCGAGCACCAGGACCGACGCCACCCGCGACGACAGCGGCGCGAGATCCGCGAACGTCCGCGACAGCCGGAACCTCAGCCGCGACTGGGACTCTCCCGCACCGACCGGCAGGACGACGTGCTGGACGTGCACCGGCACCGCGCCGCGATAGATGACCAGCTCACCGGCCCACGGCACGGACGCGTACGGCGTGGTCACCGGGAAGCTCACCCACGGGCTCGATCCCTCCGCCGGCAGCACGAACGACTCGGCCTGCACCTCGCGGCCGGACATGCCGAGCACCGCCCGCAGTTCCAGGTCGCCCGGCAGAGCCGCGGCATGGGCGCCGACGTGCACCCACACCTCGTACTCGGCGCCCGGTCGCAACGTCCCCGCGATCCCCTCGGTCGCACCGGGCAGCGCGACCACGACGGTCACCGCGCGGTCCTCGACGACCACCGGTTCCGGCAGCGCGGTGTAGCGGACCAGCCTGCGCCGCTCCAGTTCGCGGAACTGCCAGACGACGTCCTCGACCCTGCCCTCGCCGGAGCCGGCCGGCACCGCGAGCACCACGTGCGGGGCGCTCCACCCCATCAGCACCGACGCGGAGTCCACTCCGGACACCCACGTGTGCACGGCGGTGAACAGCAGGACCGGCCGGCCGAGCCCGCGCAGCGCCTGGACCAAGGAGGTGGTGTCCCAGGCACGCGTGTCGTGCAGCGCCACGACGTCGCCGGGCACGTCCGTGATCGGCGGCAGCTGAGAAGCGGACGAGAAGTGCCTCAGGTCCAGCACGGCGAACTTGAGCGCACGCACCCGTGTGGCGACCGTGGTGGACGCGGCGTGACCAGGGACAAGCCCCTTGCTGACCAGCGCCCATCCACCCGGATCGGTCAGAACGACGAGCGACTTGCCGGGGACGAACGCGGCGGCGAAGTCCAGCGGTGAACCTTCACCACCGGTGACGGTGAACTCAACGGGCGCCACAGCCGTACGCCTGGAGGTGCAGCTAGAACGGCCAGCCAAGCACCGGCAACCCGACCACGGCGTCCACGGCGAGACCGCAGAACACGAGCATCAGGTAGAGGTTCGACATGTGGAAGAACTTCATGGTGTTCGTGGACCCGCCACGACGCACGACGTTGTGCAGCTTGTGCGCGAAGACGGCGAACCACACGCCGGACAGGGCCGCCACGGCCACGTAGATCCACGAGGTGACGGGAGCGAGAGCGAGCGTGCAGACGACGGTGATCCAGCTGTAGATCACGATCTGCCGCGTCACCTGCTGAGCTGTGGCCACCACCGGCAGCATCGGCACGCCTGCGCGGGCGTAGTCCTCCTTGAACTTCATCGCGAGGGCCCAGGTGTGCGGCGGCGTCCAGAAGAAGATGACGCCGAACATCACCAGCGCCGGCCACTCGACGGTGCCCGTCACCGCGCTCCAGCCGATGATGACCGGCATGCAGCCCGCCATGCCGCCCCAGATGATGTTCTGGGAGGTGCGGCGCTTGAGCACCAGCGTGTAGACGAAGATGTAGAAGAGGATCGTCGCGACGGCGAAAGCGGCCGACATCAGGTTGACGAAGATCCAGAGGAACGCGAACGAGACGATTCCGAGCACGATGCCGAAGATCAGGGCGTTGCGCGGCGGAATGGTGTTCTGAGCGAGCGGCCGGGCCGTGGTCCGCTTCATGACCGAGTCGATGTCGGCGTCGACGAAGCAGTTGAGGGCATTTGCCGACCCCGCGGCGAGGGTGCCGCCGGTGAGCGTGCAGGCGATCAGCCACAGCGGCGGGAGGCCGTGCTGGGCCAGCAGCATCGCGGGGATCGTGGTGATCAGCAGGAGCTCGATGACCCGCGGCTTGGTGAGTGCCACGTAGGCGCCGACAACCTGGCGAGGCGACCTGGCGGGGGCCTCGGCAACGAGACTGTCGGCACTCATCGCGTGAACGCTCCTGGCAGTGGAAGTGGTGGGAATTCCAGCGACTGATGGTAACCGCGCACAGAATTCACAGCCCGTTTGGGTGCTGGTGTGCCTGGGCACACACCCAGCTGGGACCTTTCAGAGCAACATCGGCAACTGTCAGGACTAGGCTTGACCGCGGACGTGGGAGAGACGCGGGTCAGGCCTTTCGGTATCGATACACCTGGCCCGCCCAAGCGATAAGAGTGGAGCTGTAGTCCGTGACCGTCACCGACGACATCACCCGGCTCACGAAGGCCGATCTGCCCGACGACTGGACCGACCTCGACAAGCGCGCTGTCGACACCGCGCGCGTGCTCGCTGCGGACGCCGTGCAGAACGTCGGCAACGGGCACCCCGGCACCGCGATGAGCCTCGCGCCGCTGGCCTACACGCTGTTCCAGCGCGTCCTGCGGCACGACCCCGCCGACCCGGACTGGATCGGCCGCGACCGGTTCGTGCTCTCCGCCGGCCACTCCAGCCTGACGCTGTACGTCCAGCTGTTCCTGTCGGGCTACGGCCTGGAGCTCGACGACCTCAAGAACCTGCGCAAGTGGGGCTCGAAGACGCCGGGTCACCCGGAGCACGGCCACACCAGGGGCGTCGAGATCACCACCGGCCCGCTGGGCTCCGGTCTCGCCTCCGCGGTCGGCATGGCGATGGCCGCCCGGCGCGAGCGCGGTCTGTTCGACCCGGACGCCGCACAGGGCGCCAGCCCGTTCGACCACCACATCTTCGTGATCGCCTCCGACGGCGACATCGAGGAGGGCGTCACCTCCGAGGCGTCCTCGCTCGCGGGCACGCAGCAGCTGGGCAACCTGGTCGTCTTCTACGACGACAACAAGATCTCCATCGAGGACGACACGACGATCGCGCTGTCCGAGGACACCGCGAAGCGCTACGAGGCCTACGGCTGGCACGTCCAGGTCGTGGAGTCCGGCGAGAACGTCAAGGGCATCCTCGATGCCGTCGAGAAGGCCAAGGCCGTCACCGACAAGCCGTCGTTCATCCTGCTGCGCACGATCATCGGCTACCCGGCGCCGAACAAGCAGAACACCGGTGCCGCGCACGGCGCCGCGCTGGGCGTCGACGAGGTCAAGGCCACCAAGAAGATCCTCGGCTTCGACCCCGAGCAGACGTTCGAGGTCGCCGACGAGGTGCTGGCGCACGCCCGCGAGGTCGTCAAGCGCGGTGAGCACGCCAAGGCGCAGTGGCAGTCCTCGTTCGACGCGTGGGCGTCGGCCAACCCCGAGGCCAAGAAGCTGCTGGACCGCCTGGTGGCGCGCGAACTGCCCGAGGGCTGGGACGCCGACCTGCCGACCTACCCGGTGGACGCGAAGGGCGTGCCGACCCGCAAGGCCTCCGGTGAGGTCATCAACGCGCTGGCGAAGCACCTGCCCGAGCTGTGGGGCGGTTCCGCCGACCTCGCCGAGTCGAACCTGACGACCATCAAGGGCGCCAAGTCGTTCGGCCCGGAGTCGATCTCCACCGGCATGTGGAAGGCCGACCCGTACGGCCGCGTGCTGCACTTCGGTGTCCGCGAGCACGCGATGGGCGCGATCCTCAACGGCATCGCGCTGCACGGCCCGACCCGCCCGTTCGGTGGCACGTTCCTCGTGTTCTCCGACTACATGCGTCCGTCCGTGCGTCTCGCCGCGATCATGCAGGCCGCCGTCACGTACGTGTGGACGCACGACTCCATCGGCCTGGGCGAGGACGGCCCGACGCACCAGCCGATCGAGCACCTCGCCGCCCTGCGCGCGATCCCGGACTTCACGGTCGTCCGCCCCGGCGACGCCAACGAGACCGCGTTCGCGTGGAAGGCCGTCATCGAGCAGCTCGGCCCGGTCGGGTTCGCGCTGAGCCGGCAGAACCTGCCGACCCTCGAGGGCACCTCCGCCGAGGGCGTCAAGTGTGGTGGTTACGTGCTCTTCGGTGACGAGAACCCCGAGATCGTGATCATCGGCACAGGCTCCGAGCTGCAGGTCGCCGCCGAGGCGGGGAAGGCCCTGCAGGCGGACGGCGTTGCAGTGCGTGTGGTGTCGATGCCGTCGATCGAGTGGTTCGAGAAGCAGGACGCCGAGTACCGCGAGTCGGTCATCCCGTCGTCGGTCAAGGCGCGCGTCGCGGTGGAGGCCGGCATCGCGCAGCCGTGGTACCGCTACGTCGGCGACGCGGGCGAGATCGTCTCGATCGAACACTTCGGCGCCTCGGCCGACTACCAGGTCCTGTTCAAGGAGTTCGGCTTCACGACGGAGAACGTCGTCGCCGCCGCCCGCCGTTCCCTTGACCGAGTGAGGGGTTAATCCAGTGAGCAAGCCGAATCTCGACGCGCTGTCGTCCGCTGGTGTCTCGATCTGGCTGGACGACCTGTCCCGCGAGCGTCTCACCAGCGGCAACCTCGACGAGCTGATCCGCGACTGGAACGTCGTCGGGGTCACGACGAACCCGACGATCTTCGCGGGCGCGCTGTCGAAGGGCGAGTCCTACGACGAGCAGGTCCGCGAGCTCGCCAACCGGGGTGCCGACACCGAGGCGACCATCCGCGAGGTCACCACGACCGACGTGCGCAACGCGTGCGACAAGTTCCGCGACATCTACAACTCGACCGGTGGTGTGGACGGCCGCGTCTCCATCGAGGTCGACCCGCGCCTGGCGTTCGACACGGACAAGACCGTGGCCGAGGCGCAGGACCTGTGGAAGACCGTGGACCGGCCGAACCTGCTGGTGAAGATCCCGGCCACCGAGGCCGGTCTGCCCGCGATCACCAAGACGATCGCCGAGGGCATCAGCGTCAACGTGACGCTGATCTTCTCCACCGAGCGGTACGAGAAGGTCATGGACGCCTACATCGCCGGGCTGGAGCAGGCCAAGGCGAACGGCCACGACCTGCGTTCGATCCACTCGGTCGCGTCGTTCTTCGTGTCCAGGGTGGACACCGAGATCGACAAGCGCCTGGACGCCATCGGCACGGACGAGGCGAAGGCGCTGAAGGGCAAGGCCGCTCTCGCCAACGCGTGGATCGCCTACGGAGCGTTCGAGAAGAAGTTCCAGGGCGAGCGCTGGGAGGCTCTCAAGGCGGACGGCGCGCACGCGCAGCGTCCGTTGTGGGCGTCGACCGGCGTGAAGGACCCGAGCTACTCCCCCACCCTCTACGTCGACCAGCTCGTCGTCGCCGGCGTCGTGAACACGATGCCGGAGAAGACGCTGCACGCCGTCGCCGACGGGGGCAAGATCGTCGGTGACACGGTCACCGGACGCGCCGCTGAGGGCCAGGAGGTGTTCGACCAGCTCGCCGCCGTGGGAATCGACCTCGAGGACGTGTTCAAGGTCCTGGAGACCGAGGGTGTCGAGAAGTTCGAGAAGTCCTGGGAAGAGTTGCTCGAGACGGTGACGAACCAACTGGCTCAACTGAAGGGCTGATCACGAAGTGACCTCCGTCGAAATCGTGAGGTCACCGAACGCCGACCAGGTCAGCATCATCGCTGCTGACCTGGTCGCGGATTCGGTGCCGAGCAAGCTGACCGCGCAGGACCCGACCCTGTGGGGGCCGGAAGCCGAGTCCGAGGCGAGCATCCGCCTCTCGTGGACGACGTTGCACGAGACGTCCCGTTCACTGCTCCCCGAACTCGTCGCCCTGCGCGCCGATCTGCACGCCGAGGGCGTCGACCGCGTGGTGCTCGCCGGAATGGGTGGCTCGTCGCTGGCCCCCGAGGTGATCACGCGGACGCAGAACGTGCCGCTGATCGTGCTGGACACCACCGATCCCGCCCAGGTCGCCGACGCTCTCGCCGGTGATCTCGAGCGCACGGTGATCGTGGTGTCGTCCAAGTCCGGTGGGACCGTCGAGACCGACAGCCACCGGCGCATCTTCGAGAAGGCTTTCACCGACGCGGGCATCGACGCCGCGTCGCGCATCGTGGTGGTCACCGACCCCGGCTCGCCCCTGCAGAAGGCGTCCGAGGAAGCGGGCTACCGCAAGGTGTTCCTGGCCGACCCGAACGTCGGTGGCCGCTACTCGGCCCTGACCGCGTTCGGCCTGGTGCCGTCCTACCTCGCCGGCGCCGACGTCGAGTCGCTGCTGGACGAGGCGGCCGAGGTCGCGAAGCTCGTGTCGCAGGACTCGGTCGAGAACCCCGCCGTGGTGCTGGCCGCGATCTTCGGTGCCGCGCACGCGCACGGCGCGGAGAAGATCGTGTTCGCCGACACCGGTTCCGGCATCGTCGGGTTCGGTGACTGGGCGGAGCAGCTGATCGCCGAGTCGACCGGCAAGAACGGCACCGGCCTGCTGCCGGTCGTCGTCGAGGGTCCCGGCGCTCCCGGCTTCGTGGACGCCCGCTCGGACGCGACGACAGTCGCGATCGGACCGGCCACCGGCTCGGCCAACGTGGCCGTCGAGGGCAAGCTGGGCGCGCAGATCCTGCTGTGGGAGTACGCGACCGCGCTCGTCGGCCGGGTGCTCGGCATCAACCCGTTCGACCAGCCCGACGTCGAGGCCGCGAAGAAGGCCTCCCGTGCGCTGCTCGACGCGCCGGCCGCGGCGGCGACCGTCCCGTCCTTTGTGGATGGACCGGTCGAGGGTCACGGCACCGACTGGGCCCCGCGCAAGGTGAACACCGTCGCGGAAGCGCTTGCGGCCCTCGTTGAAGTGGCGCCCGACCACGGCTACATCTCGGTTCAGGCGTACTTGGACAGGATCGACGACGCGTCGTTCGCGCTGCTCCGGGCGGAGATCGCGAAGCGGACGCACCTGCAGACCACGTTCGGCTGGGGTCCGCGCTTCCTGCACTCGACCGGCCAGTACCACAAGGGCGGTCACCAGAACGGCGTGTTCATCCAGATCACCGGCGAGTCCGGTGACGACCTGGAGGTGCCCGGCCGTCCCTACACGCTGGCGCAGCTGCAGCTCGCGCAGGCACTCGGCGACGGTCAGGTGCTGGTCGAACACGGTCGTCCGGTGCTGCGTCTCCACCTCGAGGACCGCATCGCCGGCTTGGCCCAGCTCGTCGAGGCAGTCCAGGAGGACGGCTCGTGACCTCATCCGCCGCCAAGTGGCGCAACCCGCTGCGGGACGCGCGCGACAAGCGCATGCCCCGCATCGCGGGCCCGAGCGCCCTGGTCATCTTCGGTGTCACCGGTGACCTGTCGCGCAAGAAGCTCATGCCCGCGATCTACGACCTCGCGAACCGGGGTCTGCTGCCGCCGGGCTTCGGTCTCGTCGGCTTCGCCCGCCGCGACTGGGCCGACCAGGACTTCATGAAGGTCGTGCACGACGCGGTGAAGGAGCACGCGCGGACGCCGTTCAACGAGTCCGTGTGGCAGCAGCTCGCCGAGGGCATCCGGTTCGTGCAGGGCACGTTCGACGACGACCAGTCGTTCGACAACCTCGCGTCGTGCCTGGCCGCTCTGGACGCCGACCGCGGCACGGGCGGCAACCACGCGTTCTACCTGTCGATCCCGCCGGGCGCGTTCCCGACGGTGGTCAACCAGCTCAAGCGCGCGGGCCTGGCGCAGACGCAGGCCGACCAGTGGCGCCGGGTCGTGATCGAGAAGCCGTTCGGTCATGACCTGGCGAGCGCGAAGCAGCTGAACAAGACGGTCAACGAGGTCTTCCCCGAGGAGTCGGTGTTCCGCATCGACCACTACCTCGGCAAGGAGACCGTGCAGAACATCCTGGCGCTGCGGTTCGCGAACCAGCTGTACGAACCCATCTGGAACTCGAACTACGTCGACCACGTGCAGATCACCATGGCCGAGGACATCGGTCTCGGTGGCCGCGCCGGCTACTACGACGGCATCGGTGCCACGCGGGACGTCATCCAGAACCACCTGCTGCAGCTGCTCGCGCTGATCGCGATGGAGGAGCCGGTCTCGTTCAAGCCTGCCGACCTCCGCGCGGAGAAGGTGAAGATCCTCTCGGCGACGCGTCCCGCGGAGCCGTTCGAGGAGACCACCGCGCGCGGCCAGTACACCGGTGGCTGGCAGGGCGGCCAGAAGGTGCCCGGTCTGCTGGAGGAGGGCGGTTTCTCGCCCGAGTCGAAGACCGAGACGTTCGGCGCGATCACCTGCGAGGTCAACACCCGCCGCTGGGCCGGGGTGCCGTTCTACCTGCGCACCGGCAAGCGCCTGGGCCGCCGCGTCACCGAGGTGGCAGTCGTGTTCAAGCGGGCGCCGCACCTGCCGTTCGACGACACCGCGACCGAGGAGCTCGGCCAGAACGCCCTGGTGGTCCGGGTTCAGCCGGACGAGGGCGTGACGATCCGGTTCGGGTCGAAGGTGCCGGGCAACACCATGGAGGTCCGCGACGTCACGATGGACTTCGGTTACGGCCACTCGTTCACCGAGTCGTCGCCGGAGGCCTACGAGCGGCTGCTGCTGGACGTCCTGCTCGGTGAGCCCTCGCTGTTCCCGAAGAACGACGAGGTCGAGCTCTCCTGGGAGATCCTCGACCCGATCCTCGACTTCTGGGCGCGCAAGGACGAACCCGCGCTCGAGAAGTACAAGGCTGGAACCTGGGGCCCGCCGTCGGCGGACGCGATGACCGCCAGGACCGGAAGGCACTGGAGGCGTCCGTGATCATCGACCTGCCCTCGACCACCACGTCCCAGATCAACTCGCGGCTGGTCCGGCTGCGGGACGAGGGTGGCGCCACGACGCTGGGCCGTGTGCTCACGCTCGTGATCGTCACCGAGGACGGCCAGCGCACCGACGCCGCGATCGACGCGGCCAACGACGCTTCGCGCGAGCACCCGTGTCGCGTGATCGTCGTGGCCCGCGGCGCTCGCCAGGCGGCACCTCGCCTGGACGCGCAGATCCGCGTCGGCGGCGACGCGGGTGCGTCCGAAGTCGTCGTCCTGCGCCTGTACGGCGAGCTCGCCAAGGAGGGCGCGTCCTGCGTGATGCCGCTGCTCCTGCCGGACACCCCGGTGGTGGCGTGGTGGCCGTTCGACGCGCCGGTGTCGCCGTCGAAGGACCCGATCGGCCAGCTCGCCCAGCGCCGCATCACCGACGCGGCCGCCGAGAAGAACCCGATCAAGGCCCTGGAGTCCCGCCGTGCGCACTACGCGCCCGGTGACACGGACCTGGCGTGGACGCGTCTGACGTTGTGGCGCGCCATGCTGGCGGCCTCGCTGGACCTGCCGCCGTACGAGAAGATCATCGACGCCGAGGTGACCGGTGAGGCCGACTCGCCGTCCACCGATCTGCTGGCCGCCTGGCTGACGGATCGCCTGAAGGTCTCCGCGAAGCGCTTCAAGGCGACCACGGGCGAAGGCATCGTGGAGGTCAAGCTGGACCGCGCGTCCGGTGCCGTCGAACTGGTCCGCCCGGACGGCAAGGTGGGCACGCTCGCGCAGCCCGGCCAGCCGTCGCGCCGGGTGGCGTTGCAGCGCCGTTCGATCCGTGACTGCCTCGCGGAGGAACTGCGTCGTCTCGACCCGGACGAGGTCTACGCCGCGGCGCTGAAGTCGCTGTCGAAGGTCACCAAGGGCCGCACGCACTCCGCCGCGAAGCCCGCGGACGAGGCTCCCGCCGAGGAGTCCGCCAACGGCAAGGCCCCGGCCGCCGCTGCGAAGAAGTCCAAGGCGAAGGCGAGTTCGTGAGCAATCCGCAAGTGGTGGTCCACCGCGACGGCGACCTGCTGGCCGCCGCCGCGGCGGCCCGCCTGGTCACCCGCATGGTCGACGCCCAGGCCGCCCGCGGCTACGCGTCCGTCGTGCTGACCGGCGGCCGCACCGGCACCGCCGTCCTGGAACACCTGAACCGCAACGCCGCCCGCGACGCCGTGGACTGGTCCCGCGTGGACCTGTACTGGGGCGACGAGCGTTTCCTGCCGTCCGGTCACGCGGACCGCAACGAAACGCAGGCCCGCGCGGCTCTGCTGGACCACGTGCCGCTGGATCCCTCGCGCGTGCACGTGATGGAGCCGTCGGACGGCAAGTTCGGCGACGACCCCGAGGCCGCCGCCGAGGCCTACGCCTCACTGCTGGCGTCCCTGGCCCGGCCGGAGGACCACGGCGACGTGCCCACGTTCGACGTCTGCATGCTGGGCGTCGGCGAAGAGGGCCACGTGGCGTCGGTCTTCCCCGCCTCTCCTGCTGTGTATGAGAAGGAGCGGACCGTGGTCGCCGTCCGCAACTGCCCGAAGCCACCGCCCACCCGCGTGTCGCTGACGTTGTCGTCGGTGCGCCGCGCCCAGGAGGTGTGGCTGATGACCACCGGCGAGGCCAAGGCCGCCGCGGTGGCCATGGCGTTGAGCGGTGCGGGCGAGGTGCAACTGCCGGCGGCCGGCGCCACCGGTAAGCGCCGGACGTTGTGGCTGCTGGACACGGCGGCCGCGTCGAAGGTGCCGGCGCTGTTCAAACCGCCACTGGCGTGATCAAAGCCCCCGGTTCACGCCGGGGGCTTTTTCAGTTGGCCCATGTGATGCGATGGCCTCATGCGCATCCGAGACGTCCTGGCCGAGGACGCACCCGCGATCAGCGAGATCAACCGCGAGGCCCTGGGTTACTCGTTCCCGGTCGAGGACACGAGGGCCCAGCTGGAGCGGATCATCAAGGCCACCAACGTCGTGCTGTTCGTCGCCGTCGACGAAGCGGAGGTGCTGGGGTACATCCAGCTCAGCGACTACGAGAACACCTACCACCGGCCGTTGAAGAACCTGATCACCCTGGCCACCTCGCCCCGGCACCAGCGCCGTGGCGTCGGCCGGCTCCTGCTGGAGGCCGGTAAGTCGTGGGCGCGCGCGGATGGTGCTTCCGGCGTGCGGCTGGTGACCGGGCTGAACCGGGTGCGGGCGCGGGAGTTCTACGCGGCCAACGGGTACGAGGTGCGCAAGGAGCAGACCAACCTCGTCAAGTGGTGGAGCTGAGCTGTTCCGCAGCCGTCCAAGGCCTGTGATGATGCCGAATCCATTGAAGCGCCCCCAAGTAACGAGCTCAGCATTCCCCTCGACAACGCGTATCATCCCGAATCGCGTTGAGTAGCGGGGGTTTTGTGGCAGACGGCAGTGCGAAGCGACGTCCCACCATCGGGATGATCACCGCGGGTCCGCTCATCGAGCTCGCGGGCGAGCAGTGGCGTGGTGTCAGCAACGGCGCTCAGCACCTCGGCTGCAACCTCGTGTGCTTCGTGGGCAGCGAGCTCAACCATCCCGCGCTGCACAAGCGCCGGGCGAACACCGTCTACGACCTGATCTCGTCGAACAGGATTGACGCGCTCGTCGTGTGGACTACACGCGTGGGGCAGCTCATCGGGTCCGACGGCATGGAGGAGTTCGTCAAGCAGTACGCGCCCATGCCGATCGTGAGCGTCGAGACGAGTCTTGCCGAGTGGCCGACCATCCTGATGGACAACCGCGACGGCATGAAGCAGGCCGTTGATCACCTCATCGAGGTGCACGGCAAACGCCGGATCGCGTTCGTCCGGGGGCCGCGAACCCATGCGGGCGCCAGGGACCGGTTCCTGGGATACGCCGATTCGTTGCGCAACCACGGGATCCCGTTCGATCCGTCGCTCGTCACGATGCCGGGCTCGTTCATCTGGGAACCGAACGGCGCGGCCGAGTCCGTGCGGAAGATGTTCGCGCACATCAAACAACCGCCGGACGCCATCGCCGCCGCGAACGACGACTACGCGATCGGGGTCGTGTCCGCGTTGGAGGAGCTGGGCTTCCGCACGCCGGAAGACATCGCCGTGGTCGGCTACGACAACCACACCAACGTCCGCACGCACGACCTCGGTTACGGCAATCCGGTGTCGAGGGTGCAGCGCGAGGTGAACATCGACGCGGCGACGCCCGCGTTCACGACGGTGCGGGCGCCGTTCCTGGAGATGGGCTTCCGGGCCGCCGAACTGGCGGTGGCGCTGGTGCGGGGCGAGCCCACCCGCCAGCACCAGATCATGCCGACCGAGTTGATCGTGCGGAGGTCGTGCGGCTGCCTGCCGTCCGGGCTGGGCGACCACGCCCCCGCGCACGACCGGTTGAACATCAACGAGTCCGCGACCGCGTCCACCGTCGCCGACCACCTGCGCGACTCGCTCGGGCCACCGTCGGCCAAGTTGCCGGAGGGCTGGGCCGAGCAGCTGGTCGTGGAGCTGATGGCGGCAGGTCGCGGCGAGGTCAAGGGCGCGGAGTTCCTCGAGCTGCTCGCGGAGTACATCCGCACGAGCGCGCGCGCCGGATGCGAAGCGGCGCAGTGGTGGCCACCGCTGTTCGACCTGCATCGGTTCGTGACGGCACGGATCAGTGACGCGACGATCATCAACGACCTGTGGCTGCGCGTGCAGTTGCTTCTGGGCGATGCGTTCGCCACCGACGCACGCTTCAAGTATCTCTCGCACGAGCGCCACGACCAGACGGTGCGTGAAGCAGGGCAACGACTCATAGCGTCACGGGACGTGGATGAGCTGACCAACGCCCTCAGCGAGGAACTCCCCCGGCTCGGCATCCCCGGCTGTCACGTCATGGCGTACGACACGCCAGGCACGGCGCGCGCGCTCGTCCGGTTCGAGGGCAACGAGCTCAAGCCGACACCGGACACCCCGTTCCCCACCATCAACCTCACGCCGTACCCGTTCCGCCGCAACACTCCGTTCAGCGCGCTGGTCGCGCCGCTCTACACCGACGAGGACCACCTCGGGTACGTGATCTTCGAGGAGGGCCCGGAGCCGGGCTGGATCTACGAGGCCGTGCAGCAGCAGCTCAGCAGTGCGCTGCGCACGATCCGTCTGATGCAGGAGCTGAAGGACGCGCGCGCACGGCTGGAAGAGCGCGTTGGCGAGACCGAAGCACAACTGCGGCACGCGCAGAAGATGGAAGCCATCGGCAGGTTGACCGGTGGCATCGCGCACGACTTCAACAACATCCTCACGGTCGTGAACGGCAACAGCGAGATGCTGCTGCGACGCACCCTTCAGGACGACCCGCGCCGCGCGGCGATCGAGGACATACGGCACGCGGGCGAACGGGCCGCGAACCTCACGAGGCAGCTGCTCGCGTTCACACGCCAACAGGTGCTGCACCCGGAGTCGTTGGACCTCAAGCAGAACCTCACCAAGGTGCACTCGATGCTGCGCACGCTCGTGGGCGACCACATCGAGTTGGAGATGCACCTGCCAGAGGACGTCGCACGGGTGTGGGCGGACGCGGGCCAGGTCGAGCAGATCCTGTTCAACCTCGCGGTCAACTCACGGGACGCGATGCCCGACGGCGGCACGCTCGTCGTGTCGATCGAGGACGCCACGCTCGGTGCCGGCGACACCGGCCGGATCGTGGGCGTGCGGCCGGGCGAGTACGTCCTGATGCGCGTCCAGGACACCGGCGCCGGCATGGCACCGGACGTGCGGGCGCAGGTGTTCGAGCCGTACTTCACCACCAAACCGGTCGGCAAGGGCACCGGGCTCGGCCTGTCCACGGTGTTCGGCATCGTGCAGCAGTCCGGCGGGCAGATCGAGGTGATCAGCGCGCTCGGCAGCGGCACGACCGTTGAGGTCTATCTGCCCGTGCCGCACAAACGCGACGGCACGCCCGAAGCACCGTGCACGCGCCGCACCACCTCACACCAGGGCGCGGGCACTGTGCTCCTGGTGGAGGACGACGCGCAGGTGCGGATCATGACCCGCCGGTCGCTGGAGACCGCGGGCTACGCGGTGATCGAGGCGAGCGACGGCCAGGAGGCGCTGCAGCTCGCCACGGCGCACCGCAGCACGATCGACCTGGTGCTCACCGACGTCGTGATGCCGAAGATGGGCGGCCCGGAACTCGTCCGGCTGCTGCGCTCGACCGGCGCGGCACCCGCGGTGATCTACATGTCCGGCTACACGACCGACGAGGTCCTCGACGACGAGGTGCTGATCACCAAGCCGTACGTGGAGAGCGACCTGCTCGAACGCGTCCGAGAGCTCCTGAACCAGGACGCCTGAGCCAGAACACCTGGGTCAGGACGCCTGGGCGCGCTTCGCCACCGCGAGACGGACCGCCTCGTCGAGCGCCTCGATGCGGAACGGCTTCTGCAGGTACCCGGCGATCTCGTGGCCCGCGAACCGGCGCTCCAGCGACGTGCGGTCGTAGCCACTGGTCAGCACGACCGGCACGAGCAGGTCCTCGCGCTCCACCTGGGCCAGCACCTCTTCCCCGGACAGCCCGGGCATGCTGTGGTCGAGCAGCATCGCGCTGATCTCCGCGCTGCGTTCGCGCAGGATCGCGATCGCCTCGACGCCGTCGCTCGCCTGCACAACGGCGAAGCCGAGCTCCTCGAGCAGGCTGACGGTGTACCTCCGCACGGGGTCCTCGTCCTCGACCACGAGCACCAGTCCGGCATGCGACATGCGCGTCAGTATGCCGGAAACTATTCGTTCCCTCAGCACCAGGTCACCATCTATTTCTGGTAATTCTTCACGAACTGCTCCATCAGGATGACATGGGCCATTTGGATCACACCAATGGTTGAGGGTCTGCGCTAATCTTCGCGGCACCGCCGCCGCGCCACGCCGAGAAAGAGGCACCAGGAAAGGCCAACTTCATGCGTAAAGCGACGGCAGCAGCCGCTCTGGCCGTGCTGTTCACATTGTCGTCCACACCCGCACACGCAGCGACGGTTCCTTCGGAGCGCGTGACGATCGACGTGGTGACGGTGAACGGTTCCGGGTGCAAGCAGGGCACCGCGGAAGTGATCGTCTCACCGGACAACACCTCGTTCTGGGTGATCTACAGCGACTACCTCGCCCAGGCGGGCAAGGGTGCCGGCGGTACCGACTTCCGGAAGAACTGCCAGCTCAACCTGCAGATCAACGTGCCGCAGGGCTTCACGTACGGCATCGCGGAAGCGACCTACGGGGGCTACGGGCACGTCGAGCGCGGCGCCATCGGGTACCAGGCGGTGAATTACTACTTCCAGGGTCAATCGGCCACCACCACGTGGAAGCACTCCTTCAACGGGCCGTTCGACGACAACTGGTCGATCACCCACAAGACCGAGTTCTCAGAGATCGTCTGGGCGCCGTGCGGCGAGAAGCGGAATCTCAACGTCAACAGCGCGCTGCGCGTTGACAAGGGTACCTCGGACGCCAATACAAACAGTTTCATGACGATGGACTACCAGCGCGGAGAAGTGCGCACCCTGCATCACTTCTCGTGGAAGCGCTGCTGATTTTTTCAAAGGCCGCCGCCACCTTCTCCACCACCGCCGCCAGCCCCACCCTGCGAGACGCGTCGGAAAGGTACCCCCATGCTCAACGCGGTTGCCGCTGCCCTGCTGGCCTCGTCCATCATCATCCCGCCCGGCGCCCCCAACGAGACGCCGCCGCCCAACCACATCACGATCGACGTCGTCACGATCAACGGCTCTGGCTGCCCCGCGGGCACCGCGGCGGTCGCGGTCTCCGAGGACAACAAGGCGTTCACCGTCACCTACAGCGACTACCTCGCCCAGGTCGGCGTCGGCGCGCGACCGACGGACCTGCGCAAGAACTGCCAGCTCAACCTGCGAGTCAACGTGCCGCAGGGCTTCACCTACGGCATCGCTCAAGCCGACTACAGAGGCTTCGCTCATCTGGAGCGCGGCGCCTATGCGATCGAGAAGGCCAACTACTACTTCCAGGGCATGTCGCAGACGGAGTCCATCTCCCACCGGTACAACGGCCCCGTCAGCGACGACTGGCAGGCCACCGACACCACCGAAGTGGCCGCGATCGTCTACTCCCCGTGCGGCGAGAAGCGGAACTTCAACATCAACACGGAGCTCCGGGTCTACGCCGGCTCGTCCAACACGGCCACGACGACGAGCTTCATGACCATGGACTCGACGGACGGCAACCTCGAGACGACCTACCATTTCGCCTGGAAGACGTGCCCCTAGCAGTCGCCAGGTAGTGCTGTGACTACCGCGCGCGCCCACCGTGGCGTGTGCGGTAGCACATATGTGAGCCGGCAGCCGTACAGATTCGCGTGCGAGGACGTCTTACCCCTTGACGGGGCAGGTCGGGGTAAAGGGGCAGCCAATGCCAACCGCCGCATATGCGCAGTACGGTGAGGATCGAACGGCTCACAGGGGAGGTCGGATCCTGACCACGACGCTGCTTCCGGCGAGACGGCCGGAGGAGACCGCGGCCGGTTCGCGCTGGCCGCGCGTCGGTGACTTCCGGCTGATTCTGGTCGACGTGGCGTTGATCTTCTTCGCCGTGCTCGACGTCTGGCTGTACGGGCTGTGGCTGGAGGCCGATCCGGTCCCCGGTTTCCCCGCGGTCGAGAACTACCAGGTCTGGCTGAACTGGGTCGCGGTCGGCGCGCTGCTGCTGCGACGGCGCTTCCCGTTCATCACCCTCGTGCTGACCATCCCTGGCTTCTTCGTCGGCTGGGCCCAGCTCGCCGCGATGATCGCCCTGTACTCGGTGGCCCGCCGGTACGTCGGCGGCTGGCAGACGGGACTCGCGGCCGCACTGGTGTGGCTCTGCCGGTTCGTCGCCTGGCCACCTCAGGAACTGATCGAGCGGCCCGCGTCCGGCCACTTCCACTCGGCCATCTACGGCTTCCTGGTGGCAGGCCTGCCGATCGCGATCGGCCTGCTGGCCCACGCACGGGTGGAACTGTCGGACCGCATCTCCGAGCTGGCCGAGTCGCGCGAGAGAGAGCGTGTGCTGCACGCGCACGCCATCCGAGCGGACGAACGGGCAAAGCTCGCCCGCGAGATGCACGACGTCGTGTCGCACCAAGTCAGCCTCATCGCCATGCAGGCGGGTGCACTGCGCATGGCCGTGGTCGACGCCGAGCACAAACAGGTCGCGGGCACCATCCGCACGTTGTCGACCCGCACTCTCGACGAACTCCGTCAGCTCGTGTCGGTCCTGCGCACCACTGAGGACACCCAACCGAGCCTCGACGAGCTGCCCGAACTGGCCGCCGACGCGGGCTTCGAGGTGTCCGTGCAGGTCAAGGGCCCGATCGAGGACCTCGACGCACCGGTGGCCGGCGCCGTCTACCGGACGGTGCAGGAGGCCCTGACCAACATCCGCAAGCACGCCGTCGGGGCGAGCGCGACCGTGCTGATCGACGCGCACGAGGAAGACGTGCTGGTCGAGGTCCGCAACACGGCCGCGTCCGACCCTTCGGCTGAGTCGTCGCTGCTGCCCAGCGGCGGCCACGGCCTCGTCGGTCTCCGTGAACGCGCCACGCTGCTCGGCGGCGAGTTCTCGGCGGGACCGACCGACGAGGGCGGCTTCCTGGTCACGGCGTCGTTCCCGAAGCAGCGAACGGTCACTGATTAACGGTTGTGCTGTCTGAACGCGTGGAAGGACTGCTTGGGCTCCAACCGGTACGGCGAGTTGTCGTCGTCGAACCGCTCACGGATCGGCCTGAGCAGTCCGTACGAAGCCATGTCGTAGTCGCGGTCGCGGCACGTCGGGTGGTGCGGTGAGTCAGGCGTGATGACCGAGTACAGGTGTGCGCCCTCCACGTCGCGTTGGGCGCCGAACACGCGCAGCATGCGTGCGATGTGGTCGGCCTGTTCGCGTTCGTTGCGCACGTAGCCCGGCTTGACCACCGGCGGGTCCACCTCGTAGTCGACGATGTCCCAGCCCATGCCGCCGGCCTCGGCCGCGCCGGTGAAGGTGCAGCAGCCGAACTCCAGGACCATCAGCGGCTTGTTCCAGCGCCGGTACTGGTCGAGGTCCTTCGTGTACTCGTCGTCGGTCGCGAAGTACCGGTAGTAGTCGAGGCCGACGATGTCGAACAACGACCAGTCGTTCCACTTCGCGTCGGCGCCCGCGGCCGCGCCGTAGGTGATGCGGCCGTGGAACTCGCGGCGGGTCACCTCGACCGCGCGTCCCATGAACTCGCGGAACCGCCGGACGATGGCGGGCCACTCGGATGCCGGGATCGAGGCCATGTTCTCGATCCGCTCCAGGAACGTGGCGCCGGGGATGATGCCCGGCGTGAACAGGAAGTGCTCGCAGCCGGTGACGAACTTGACGTTGTCACCGCGCCGCTTCCGCTCGGCGGTGCGCGCGGCCTCCGCCAGGTGGGTGAGGATCTCCTCCTGAGGGTGGTCGTAGAGCCTGGGCTGGACGAACACCTGCATGCCCCGGCGCAGGGCCGCGTCCGTCGTCTCGGCGAGGCGGCCGAGGTCGGTGCCGAACGCGGTGATGGACGGGCAGCGCAGCTCGTTCGCGATCATGGCGATCTCGCGTTCCAGCTGCTGACGGCTCCACCGCACGCGGCTCAACGGGTCCCCCGCCGCGTGCAGGACGCCGGTGTCGTAGCAGACACCGCCGCGCGGCCTCCCCGCCGCTGACGCGGTACCTCCACCCAGTCCTACCAGCGCCGCAGCACCTAAGGCGGACTTCAGGAACACCTTTCGACTGAACATCGTTCCCCCTGACTAGTCGCTCAACTAGGCTACTGGTCATGCAACCAGAAAATGAGTCGAGCGGCCAGGGGAGGCGAAGCTTCATCGAACAAGCCCGCCGCGGGCAGATCGTGGCGGCCACGATCGAGACCATTGCCGAGATCGGGTACGCGAAGGCGTCGTTCGTCCAGATCGCGCGGCGGGCGGGCATCAGCCCCGGGCTGATCACGTACCACTTCGCCAAGCGCGAGGAGCTGATGAAGCAGGTCATGCTGACCGTGCACGACTCGATGGAGCAGGCGCTGAGCTCACGCGCCGAGGGCTCCGAGAGCTACCGCGGCGCGTTGCGCGGCCTGATCGAGGGGTTCGTGCACTACTGCGCCGAGCATCCGGCCGAACTGGTCGCGATCAGTCAGATCGCGGCGGCCGCACGGGACGCCGAAGCCGCGCGGGCGTGGTCGGAGGAGCAGAACGCGAGCACGCTGACCGAGCTGGAGGACATGTTCCGCGAGGGCCAGGAACTCGGGGAGTTCAGGGACTTCGCGCCACGGGTGATGGCGGTGTCGGTGATCGCCGCGATGGAGGCCACGCCGGCCGAGCTGTGGGCCCGTCCGGACACCGACGTCACCCAATACGCGAAGGAGCTCGCGGACCTGTTCGAACTGGCGGTCAGGCGCGCCTAGAGGCCAGTGACGCGCTGATGGCCGTCGCCGCCCCGAGCACACCGCAGGTGAGCGCGATCGGCAGCGTCGGCTCGTGCGTCAGCAACACGGACGCAAGCAGCCACACGGCCAGACCGAGCCCGAACCCGAGCGGCACCGACGCGATCACGGCCGCCACCCCGGTCTGCCGCTTTCGCAACGCCCGCAGGTTCGACTCCAGGTACGCCAGCGTGAAGAGCAGCAACAGCGCCGAACCCGTGCCCATCAGGCTCAGCCACGGCGTCTGGTTCGAGACGAGCAGGAACTCCCGCCCGTCCACGGACGCCGTCACCGCCCCGCCGACGATCCACCGCGTGGCGCCGGGCAGCACGAACCCCTCCGGTCCACCCTGGACGTTCGCCAGCTCGAGCCCCGCGAGGCTCACCACGAGCTGGGTTCCCTGCTCCTTCACCGGATCCGCGAGGCTCTGGCTGACCTCGGTCAGCTGCCGGCCGGACACCACGAACGGCAGGACGACCATCGCGATCAGGGCCACCGCCGCCACCAGCCACAGCGCCCACGGCGTCGACGGCGGCCTGATCACCGACGCGGCCGGCACCAGCGTGCTGCTGCCGCTGAGCCGCGCCGCCGGGATCGGGTCCACCAGCGTCGCCCGGATCGGCTGCTGCGAGAGCGAGACCGTGTCGCGGTCGACCGGTCGCAACGACGGACGCGTGGACGACGCCGACACCTGCGGTGCGAGGTGCACGGGGATGCCCAGGCGCGTCAACCAGTCCGGCCCGAACAGGTGGCCCGCCGCGGCCGACAGGTCGATCGCGAACGTCTCCGCGTTGCGGTACCGCGCGTCCGGCTCCCGCGCGATGCTGCGCATCACCACGCCCGCGAGGGGTTCCGGCACGTTCGGCAACGGCCGCGGGTCCTGGTAGACCCGCTTCTGGATCATCGCGATGGGCCCGCCACCGCGTTCGAACGGCAGATCGCCGCACAACAGTTCGTAGAGCACCGTGCCGGTCGCGTAGACGTCGGCGGCGGGCGTCAGTGCGTTGCCCATCGCCTGTTCCGGCGCGATGTACGCGGGCGTGCCGAGCACCGCACCGCCGTGCGTCACGAGCGTCGCACCCTCCGACACGACCTGTGAGATGCCGAAGTCCGCCACCTTCACCACACCGTTCGAGGTGAAGAGCAGGTTCTTGGGCTTCACGTCGAGGTGCAGCACGCCGGCCTCGTGCGCCGCGTGCAGACCCGACAACGCCGCCAGCACGATCCCGCACGACTGCTGCGCGGTCAGGCCGTCCGTCGCGAACCGCGACCAGACGGTGCCCCCGTCGAGGCGTTCCATCACCAGCAGGTGCTCGCCCTGCTGCCGCACGTAGTCGTACACCGGCACGATGTGCGGATGATCAAGGCGGGCGAGAAGTCTCGCCTCGTGCTCGAACCGCTCGCTCATCCGCGGGTCTTCCGCGACCGCGTGCGGCAGCCGTTTGATCGCGACAGGCCGGCCGAGCTGACGGTGCATGCCGCCGTAGACGACCCCCATCCCGCCCTCGCCGATCTGCTCGCCGACGGCGTACTGCGGCAGGGCGGCGACCACACTGGACAGAGTCACCGTTGAATCCTCACGGTATCCACTTCGGACGGTGGCCGTTGTTCACCGGGATGCGGTGTCACATAGCCAAGAACAAACGCGGCGGCCGCGGCCCCCAGGATGAACGGGATCTCGGCCGTCGGCGACGGCGCCACCAATCGCAGCACTGACAACGAGATCACCGCCACGAGCCCGGTCCCGATCCCGGCGGGCAGGAACCGCATCGCCCGCTGCCAGCGGTTCGCGGGCAGCCGCCGCCGAGCCAGCGCGATCAGCGCGCCAGCCCACGACAACCCCGTCAGCACCAGCACGCCCAGCCCGAACGCCCCGTACACGGACCACAGCGACCCGCGCACGTCCCCGGTCGTCTCCACGGACGCGATCGTGTCGCGCTGGACGTCGATGACCTCAACCGTGACCGGAAGGAGACCAATCGCCTGCGAGCCGAGATCCGTGGGCTCCAGCGGGAACGACCGAGTCTCCGAGGACTTCGCCGGCACGTCGAACGGAACCGTTGTGTCGTAGGCGAAGAAGGTCAACGCGAGCGCGGTGCCGCTGATCCGGACGGTCTTCACGCGCTGCAGGGTGTTCGTGTTGTTGCGCACCGTGACAGAGACCCGCGCGGTGTCGGAGGGGTCCAGCACCAGGTTCCCTACTCCAACCGGCCTACCGTCCACATCGGCCTCGAGCACAACCGACCCGTCCTGTGCGGAGGCCGCCGAGGGAAGCAGCATAATTCCGCACCACAGCAGTAAACCTGCACCGGCCATGCGACGTCTCACTAGCACACCTTAGGTTCGATCCGGGGAGTTGGAATGCGGTCTTTAGGCTTACTCGTGGCTTTAGCGGCCGGTGTTACGGTGCTCAGCACCACACCGGCGGCCGCCCAGCAGCCGCCGGCGCTTTCGGCGAACCCGAACGTCGGCGCCCCGGGAACGGCCTTCAAGGTCGCGTGGACCGGCATCTTCTACGACCCGGACTGCACGAGCTACGCGATGCGCGTTCTGTGGGACGGCAAGACCGTAGTGGGCAGCGGCACGGGTACGGGTCGCGGTACTGGTTCCGGTTCGGCAACGGTTCCCGCGAACGCCACGGCCGGTAGCCACCGCGTGACAGTCCAGGCGACGTCCTGCCCCGCCGGTTCGGCGTCCACGACGTTCACCGTCCGCATCCCGCCGACGACCACGACGACGCCTCCACCGACCACGACCAAGCCGCCCGTGACCAATCCCCCGGTCACGAACCCCCCGGTGACCAACCCGCCCGTGACGCGTCCCCCGGTCGTCACGACGACCACGACTCCCCCGGTCACCACCACGACCACGGACACGCCCTCGTCGTCCTCGCAGACCCCGTCCTCGTCCACCGACGCGCTGACCAACCCCGACGACGGCGTGCTGGTCCTGGACAAGGAGTACATCCAGCCCGGCGAGGACCTGACCGCGACGGGCACGGGCTGCCCCAAGGGCGCGAACGTGACGCTGAAGTCGCTCGGTCAGGACGTCGGCAAGACGACCGCCGACGACAAGGGCGAGTTCAAGTCACCGGTGAAGTTCGCGAGCATCGAGCCTGGCCGGCACAAGGTGCGCGCCGAGTGCGGCATCACGCTGGTCGGCAACGTCGACGTGACGCTGTCGAGCTCGTCCGGCGGCACGACCAGCACGCTCGTGGTGCTGCTGTTCTTCCTGCTCGTCGGTGCCGCGATGCTGCGCCGCCAGTTCACCGGCCTGCGCCGGTAGGTTCCCCGGGCACGTGAAAGGCCCCCTCGCCGTCTCCGCAGGTGAGGGGGCCTTTCACGTTGAAGCTGTATCGACCTTCTGTGAGCCTACGGCTCTTCGCGCTGACGGCGCAGCTTGGCGAGAGCCTCTTCGAGGATCGCCTCGCCGTCCGCGTCGGAGCGCCGCTCCTTCACGTACGCAAGGTGCGTCTTGTACGGCTCGTTGCGCGGAGGCGCGGGTGGCGTCTGCTCGTCACGACCTGCCGGCAGGCCGCAGCGCGGGCAGTCCCAGTTCTCCGGAACATCCGCTTCGACCGCGAAGGAAGGCCGGGACTCGTGACCGTTCGCGCACCAGTACGACACCCGACGGCGGGGCGCGGACTCGCCGCGCTCCGATTCGCCCATCGGGCCTGCGCCGACGCGGGTACCGCGAATCGCGTTACCACCAGACATCGACCGTTACACCCCCACCAAGTGGTTACCCCAAGCCCCGAAGGGCTTCTGCCGCTGAACGGTTGATCAGGCTGACGGAGGCAGCTTGATCAACAGTCCGATGCCCACGATGGCGATGACCCAGACCGCGCCGACGAACAGCGTCAGGCGGTCGAGGTTCTTCTCCACGACGGAGGAACCGGACAAACTCGACTGCATGCCGCCGCCGAACAGCGAGGAAAGGCCGCCACCACGGCCGCGGTGCAGCAGCACCAGCAGCACCAGCAGCACGCTGGAGACGATCAACAGGATCTGCAGGAACAGGATCATTTCTTCCTCGCTGTCAGGCAGTCGACGCCATAGAGTACCTGTTCGACTGCCGAACGTGTGCAACCAGTTGGGGAAAGGGATTGACGTGCGGTGACCACCGACCTTAACCGTCTCCGGGTCAAGGCCGGTGGCCACCGCATCTGATCGACTTAGGGTAGAGGTCCACCCGCGGCGAGCGCACACAGCTTGGTGAATTCGTCAGCCTGAAGGCTCGCACCGCCGACCAGCGCGCCGTCGATGTCCTTCTGCTGGATCAGCTCACCGATGTTCGAGGACTTCACCGAACCGCCGTAAAGCACGCGAACGACGGCCGCGGTCTCCTCGCCGTACTTCTCCGCCACGAACGAGCGGACCAGCGAGCACACCTCCTGCGCGTCGGCCGAGGACGCCGTGCGACCCGTGCCGATGGCCCAGACCGGCTCGTAGGCGAACACGATCTTGGCGACCTGCTCGGCCGTGAAGCCCTTGAGCCCGTCCTCCAGCTGCTGGCGAACCAGCTCCAGGTGCCCCTTGGCCTCGCGGACGTCGAGCTTCTCGCCGAAGCAGAAGATCGGCGTGACCTCGTGCTTGAGCGCGGCCTTGACCTTCGCGTTGACGATCGCGTCCGTCTCGCCGTGGTACTCGCGGCGCTCGGAGTGACCGACCACGACGTAGTGGCAGGCCAGCTTCTTCAGCATCGCGCCGGACACCTCGCCGGTGTAGGCGCCGGAATCGTGCTGCGAGATGTCCTGCGCGCCGTACTTCAGCAGCAGCTTGTCGCCGTCGACCAGCGTCTGGATGCTGCGGATGTCGACGAACGGCGGGAGAACGGCCACCTCGACCTTGGCGAAGTACTTCTCCGGGAGGGAGAAGGCGATCTTCTGCACGAGGCCGATCGCCTCGAGGTGGTTGAGGTTCATCTTCCAGTTGCCCGCGATGAGCGGGAGACGGGCTGCCATCAGGACTCCAAAACGCTGATGCCGGGGAGTTCCTTGCCTTCAAGGAACTCCAGAGACGCGCCACCACCGGTGGAGATGTGCGAGAAACCGTCTTCCGGCAGGCCCAGCGCGCGCACGGCCGCGGCGGAGTCGCCGCCACCGACGACGGTGAACGCGTCGGACTTGACCAGAGCCTCCGCGACGGCACGGGTGCCGCCGGCGTAGGTCTCGATCTCGAACACGCCCATCGGGCCGTTCCAGAACACGGTCTTGGCGTCGGCGAGCTTCGAGGCGAACAGCTCGCGCGACTTCGGGCCGATGTCGAGGCCCATCTTGTCGGCGGGGATCGCGTCGGTGCCCACGACGTCGTGGTCGACGTTGCCGAACTCGGCCGTGACCAGCACGTCGACCGGCAGCACGAGCTCGACGCCGCGCTTCTCGGCCTCGGCGAGGAAGCCCTTCACCTGGTCGAGCTGGTCGGACTGGAGCAGCGACGTGCCGACCTCGTGGCCCTGGGCCTTGAGGAACGTGTACGCCATGCCGCCGCCGATGAGCAGCCGGTCGACCTTGGCCAGCAGGTTCGCGATGACGCCGAGCTTGTCGGACACCTTCGCGCCGCCGAGCACCACGACGTACGGGCGCTCCAGGTCGTCGGTGAGCTTGCGCAGCACGCCCAGCTCGGTCTCGACGAGACCGCCGACGTACGCGGGCAGCTTCTTCGCCACGTCGTAGACCGAGGCCTGCTTGCGGTGCACGACACCGAAGCCGTCGGAGACGAACGCGTCCGCGAACGACGCCAGCTCGTCGGCCAGCTCCGCGCGCTCCGCGTCGTCCTTGGAGGTCTCGCGGGCGTCGAAGCGGACGTTCTCCAGCATCACGACGCCACCGTCGGTGAGCGCGCCGACCACGGACGTGGCGGACGGGCCGACCAGGTCCTTCGCGAGCGCGACCTCGGCGCCGAGCAGCTCACCGAGGCGAGCGGCGGCCGGGGCCAGCGAGAACTTGGGGTCCGGCTCGCCCTTGGGGCGGCCGAGATGAGCGGTGACGATCACGCGGGCGCCCGCGTCGGCGAGCGCCTTGATCGTCGGCACCGACGCGCGCACGCGGCCGTCATCGGTGATCTTGCCTCCGTCGAGGGGGACGTTCAGGTCGGCGCGCACCAGGACGCGCCGACCTGCGACACCCTCGGCGAGCAGGTCGCTGAGAGTCTTCACTGACTTCCCGCCCCTGCTCAGATCTTCGAGGCGACGAGCTTGACCAGGTCCGCGAGGCGGTTGGAGTAGCCCCACTCGTTGTCGTACCAGCCGACGACCTTGACCTGGTTGCCGATGACCTTGGTCAGCGGCGCGTCGTAGATGCACGAGTGCGGGTCGGTGACGATGTCGGCCGACACGATCGGGTCCGTCGAGTACTTGAGGATGCCGGCCAGCGGGCCCTCGGCGGCGGCCTTGTACGCGGCGTTGACCTCGTCCACGGTGACCTCGCGCTTGAGCGTGACGGTCAGGTCGGTGGCCGAGCCGGTGGGGATCGGCACGCGCAGCGCGTAGCCGTCGAGCTTGCCCTTGAGCTCCGGCAGCACCAGGCCGATGGCCTTCGCGGCGCCCGTGGAGGTCGGGACGATGTTCAGCGCGGCGGCGCGGGCACGGCGGAGGTCGCTGTGCGGCGCGTCCTGCAGGTTCTGGTCCTGCGTGTACGCGTGGATCGTGGTCATGAGGCCCTGCTCGACGCCGAAGCTGTCGTTGAGGACCTTGGCCAGCGGCGCGAGGCAGTTCGTGGTGCAGGACGCGTTCGAGATGATCGTCTGCGAACCGTCGAACTTGTCCTCGTTCGCGCCGATGACGACGGTGAGGTCCTCGTTCTTGGCCGGCGCGGAGATGATGACCTTCTTGGCGCCGCCCTCGTCGACGTGGGCGCGGGCCTTGGTGGCGTCGGCGAAGAAGCCGGTCGACTCGACCACGACGTCGACACCGAGGTCCTTCCAGGGCAGAGCGCCGGGGTTGCGCTCGGCGAGGGCCTTGATGACCTTGCCGTCGACGGAGATGCCTTCGTCGGTGACCTGCACGTCGGCGTCCAGACGACCGAGGATGCTGTCGTACTTCAGCAGGTGCGCCATGGTGGCGACGTCACCGAGGTCGTTGAACGCGACGATTTCGATGTCGTGGCCTCCGGCCCTCACGGCGCGGAAGAAGTTGCGCCCGATGCGACCGAAACCGTTGACACCTACACGAACCGTCACGACTGACTCCTTGCGTTCAGCTTGGTAGGAACAAGCCCACCCTATCTGCCGAACTACGTCCCTGGTCACAGGGATAGTGCGTATCTCTTGATCGAGCCAGAAAAACCTGCCCTGATTAGGCCGTTCGGCGGCGCAGCGCGCGGAGCATCCAGAGGTACGCGCTCAGCTCCTCCGCGGCCTCCGCGGCGGTCCGGCACGCCTCCGGGCTGTCCTCCCTCGCGTCCCTGCTGACGACGGCCGAGATCCGCGCGAGCCATTCGTCGACCACCTGCCGGTCCTGCGGCGGCACGAGCGACGGTGTGCTTCCCGATCTGGTCTGCGCAGTCATGACGGGAATCCTGTCCACGCTTCGAAGGACCCTTCAATACCCCGAAACAGCGGGTGTTACGGACCGTTACGCGCCGGTACGGTCAATCCTCATGACGGCCAATGCCGCCTGCGTGACATGTGGAAACCCGCTCACCGAAGCGGTCGCGGGCCGACGCTACTGCTCCAACGCATGCCGTCAACGCGCGTACCGCGAACGCACTTCGGCCCGCGACGACTCCCCGAACGACTCGGCGTTTCCCGCCCCTTTGGACACTTTCGTGGGCCGCCGCGAGGAGCTCGCCTCGCTGGCGCGGCTCGGTTCGGAGCACCGGCTCCTCTCCCTGGTCGGCCCCGCGGGAGCGGGCAAGACCAGGCTGGCCGTCCAGCACGTCAGCAAACGCGCGGATCAGGCGTGGTGGACCGCGCTGGCGCCGGTGTCCGACGTCGTCCAGGCGATCTACCACGCCGTCGGCGCCCACCCGCTGCCGAACCGCTCGGTGCGCGACGCGGTGATCGCCGAGGTCGACCAGCACCGCCGCCCGTTGCTCGTGCTGGACAACTGCGAGCACGTCCTCGCCGATGTCGCCGACGTGGTTTCCGAACTCCTCGCGTGCTGCCCCCGCCTACGCGTTCTGGTCACTTCACGCGAGCCTCTCCGGCTGGCCGGCGAGCAGGTTTTCGCGCTCGGCGAGCTCGACCTGCCGCCCGCGGATTCCGATGCCGCGGAAGCCCTGCGTTACGACGCGGTGGTGCTTTTCCGCGATCGTGCCGTCTCGGTAGACCGCTCGTTCGAGGTCGATTCCTCGAACGTCTCGGACGTCGTCGCCGTCTGCCGCTCCCTGGACGGCATGCCGCTGGCCATCGAACTGGCCGCGCGCCGCGTCACCGTCCTGTCCCCCGCGGACGTCCTCGCCCGGCTGGGCGACCGGCTGGCGTTGCTGACCGGTGGCCCCCGTACCGCCGACGACCGCCACCGCACCCTGCGCGCCGCGATCGGCTGGAGCTACGACCTCCTGTCCGCCGCCGAGCAGGCCGCCTGCCGCCACCTGGCCGTGCTGGGCGTCCCGTTCGACCTGGGCGTGGCGAGCGCCGTCTGCGGCGTCGACGACGCTCTGGAACTCCTGACCAGCCTCGAGCAGAAGTCGCTGCTGGTCGTCGACCGCATGGGCGGCCACACCACGTTCCGCCAGCTGGAGTCGATCCGCCTCTACTGCCGCGAACGGGCCGTCGAGTCCGGCGACCTCTCACTGGTGGCCGACCGCGTGGTGGACTGGGTGTGCTCCGTGGTGGAACCGGAGATCTCGTCCTTCTTCCCGGCGCCGTCCGTGGTGCTCCGCCTCGACCGCAACGTGGGACTGCTGGAGCTGGCCGTGGCCCGCACCGCCGAGACAGGCGACTGGCCCCGGCACGTCCTCACCATCATCGCCACGGCCTGGACCTCCACCCCGCGTGGCCCCCGCGGCGCCCCCACCGAACTCCTGCACCACGCGCTGGCCCAGCCCATGCCCCCGGCGCACCGCAGCGTTCTCACGGTCCTGGCCGCCATGCACCACCGCGTGCGCGGCGGCTGGCACGTGACCCGCACGTTCGCCCAGGAGTCGCTGGCGATCGAACGCGCCGACGCCGGCCGCCCCGGCACCCTCGCCCGTGCGCTGGAGGTCCTGGCCTCCGCCGAAGCCCACACCGGCAACCCGGCCATGGCCTGGCAGCTCTACGACGAAGCCGTGGAACTGCTGCGGGATTCGGGCGACAAGCTCGCGCGCGCTGTCCTGCTGAACTCCTACGGCTGGACCCTGCTGCAACACGGCGAACCGGACCAGGCCGCGCCGCTGGTCCGCGAGGCCCTGACGCTGGTCCGCCTCCTGGGCCTGCCGCACATGCTGAACCCGGTCCTGCACAGCGCGGGCGCCATCGCGTTGGCCCGCAGGAGTTATCCCGAAGCCGTGGACCTGTTCCGCGAGAGCCTCGAGGTGGGCTCCGAGCACCCCATGGACCAGTTCTACGACCTGGAAGGGCTGGCCCTCGGCCTGGTCGGCGTCGGCTCGGACGACGAGCGCGCTCTGTCCCTGCTGACCGCGGCCTCTGTCGTCCGCACCCGCTACGAGTTCCGCGCCGAGCCCTACTGGCAGGCGCAGCTGGACGAGGCCCGCGCTCTCTGCCGCGACCGCATCACCGCGGGCCGGCTGCGCGCCGCCGAGTCGACCGGCGAGCGAATGTCGTTGGCGCAGGCCATTTCCTACGCCCTGACCGCCCAGCCGCTGGCCGGGGACGACGACAGCCCGATCTCGGCGCGCGAACTGCACGTGGCGACGTTGGTGGCTGAGGGCCTGACGAATCGTCAGATCGGGCAACGGCTGGGGATCTCACCTCACACCGTTGCCCGTCACGTGACACACGCACGATCCAAGCTGGGACTGCGGTCGCGTGCTCAACTGGCGGTGTGGGCAGGACGCCACACGCCGTGAGGCCGGTCAGACCTCGGCTTCGAGCATCTCCGCCGTGACGGCGGACTCCGTGTCCGGCAGCCCCAGGTCCTTGGCCCGCTTGTCCGCCATGGCCAGCAGACGCCTTATACGACCGGCCACCGCGTCCTTCGTCATCTGCGGATCGGACAGCTGCCCGAGCTCCTCCAGCGAAGCCTGCCGGTGCGCCAGCCGCAGCTGCCCCGCGGCAGCCAGGTGATCAGGCGCCTCCGGCCCGAGAATCTCCAACGCCCGCGCAACCCGTGCGGCAGCGGCGACAGCGGCCCGCGCGGACCGCCGCAGGTTGGCGTCGTCGAAGTTCGCCAGCCGGTTCGCCGTCGCCCGGACCTCACGCCGCATCCGGCGCTCTTCCCAGGCCAGCACGGAATCGTGCGCGCCGAGTTTGGTCAGCATCGCCCCGATGGCGTCGCCATCCCTTATCACCACGCGCTCGGCCCCGCGCACCTCGCGGGACTTGGACGCGATCCCCATCCTGCGCGCCGCACCGACCAGGGCCAGTGCCGCCTCCGGACCGGGGCAGGTGATCTCGAGCGACGAGCTGCGACCGGGTTCGGTCAGCGAGCCGTGCGCGAGGAAAGCACCACGCCACGCGGCTTCCGCGTCGCACACGCCACCGGACACGACCGGCGCGGGCAGGCCGCGCACCGGGCGGCCGCGCGGGTCGAGCAGACCCGTCTGGCGGGCCAGGCCCTCGCCGTCCTTCACCACGCGCACGACGTAGCGGGTGCCCTTGCGCAGGCCGTTCGACTGGATCGTGAACACCTCGGCGTGGTGGCCGTAGAGCGCCTGGATCTCCTTGAGGAGCCTGCGGGCGGCGGAACCGAGATCGAGCTCGGCTTCGACGACCACCCGGCCGGACACGATGTGCAGGCCGCCGGCGAACCTGAGCAGGGAGGACACCTCCGCGCGGCGGCAACAGGTCTTGGATACCGCGAGCCTGCTCAGCTCGTCCTTGACCGCCGACGTCATCGCCACGGGCGTGTCCCTCCCACTCCGGTCTCATCGACCACTTGCCTCAGGCAACCGGCCAGTGCCTCCGGATCATGCCGCTCGGCGGCGTCCGGTGCGGCGATCTTGGCCAGATGCGTCTGCGCTCCCAGTGCCGAGGCGGCGCGCGTCAGCCGGTCCGGGGTGGGGACCGAGTCGACGTCCGCGATCACCGCGTCCACCTTCAGCTCGGGTGCGTGTTCGCAGACTACGTCCAAATGGCGCTCCGGAGAGAAACCGGCGGTTTCACCCGGTTGGGGGACGAGATTGAGCACGAGGACCTTTTTGGCACGCGTGCGTACCAACGCGTCGTGCAGTTCGGGCACGAGCAGATGCGGCAACACGCTGGTGAACCATGATCCAGGGCCGAGTAACACAAGATCGGCGTCAAGTACAGCCTGTACTGCTTCCGGACAGCCGACAGGTCGCCCGTTCGGGGCGGTCAGACGGATGCGCTGCACCAGCCCCGGCGTGGTCGCGATGGCGACCTGGCCCCGGATGCGGCGGACGACCTTCTCGTCCTCGTCCAGCCCGGTGACGTCGGCCTCGATGTCGAGCGGGTCGTTCGACATGGGCAGCACCCGCCCGGTGACGCCGAGCAGCCTGCTGGTGAGGTCGAGCACCGCGACCGGGTCGCCGAGCTGCTCGAGCAGCCCGGCGATCACCAGATTCCCGACCGCGTGACCGGCAAGGGCACCCGTGCCACCGAACCGGTGCTTGAACAGGGACGTCCAGAGCCTGCTGGCCTCGTCCTCCCCCGCCAGCGCCGCCATGGCCTTGCGCAGGTCACCCGGCGGCAGCAGGTCCGAGAGCTCGCGCCTGAGCCGTCCCGACGAGCCCCCGTCGTCCGCGACGGTCACCACGGCCGTCACGTCCTCGGTCACCCGCCGCAACGCCGTCAGCGTCGCGTGCAACCCGTGCCCACCACCAAGAGCAACAGCTTTCAACTTCGTCACTCGCGTCCCAGATCCCTGTGCACGACCTTCACGGCCATGCCGTCCTCGCTGGCCAGCCGCGCGGCCAGCTCTTCGCTCAAGGCAACACTGCGGTGCTTGCCACCCGTGCAACCGATCGCGAGCGTCAGGTAGCGCTTGCCCTCACGCCGGTACCCGGCCCCGATGAGCCTGAGGAGTTCGTGGTACCGATCAAGGAACTCGTCCGCCCCCTCCTGGGACAGCACGTAGTTGCGCACCTCACCATCGAGCCCGGTCTGCTCGCGCAGCTCCGGAATCCAGAACGGGTTCGGCAGGAACCGCACGTCCATGACGAGGTCGGCGTCCATCGGCAGCCCGTACTTGTACCCGAAGCTCAGCACCGTGACCCGAGTCCTGCTGGCGGCCTCAGTTCCGAACGTGTCCTCGATCTTCGCCCTGAGCTGGTGAATGCTCAGCGCACTCGTGTCGAGCACCAGGTCGGCCTCTTGCTTGAGCGGCGTGAGCAGGATCCGCTCGGCCTCGATCCCGTCCTGCAGCCGCCCGTCACCCTGCATCGGGTGTCCGCGCCGCACCGCCTCGAACCGGCGGATCAACACGTCGTCGGTGGCCTCGAGAAAGAGCACGCGCGGCTTGTACCCACGCGCGTCGAGATCCTTGATGATGGCGGCCAGGTCCTCGGTGAACGCGCGGCTGCGCACGTCCATGACGACAGCGACCCTGGTGATCGCCCCACGCGCCTGCGCGCCGAGCTCGACCATGGTGGCGATGAGTTCCGGGGGCAGGTTGTCCACGACGAACCAGCCGAGGTCCTCCAGGCACTTGGCCGCGGTGCTGCGGCCCGCACCGGACAGCCCGGTCACCACGGCGACTTCGATGCCGGACTTCTCCGCGTTCACGACTACGACTCCGTTACCTGTTCATGAGCGCACTGGCGCTCTCGTGTGGGCGAGCTCGTTGTTGGACGAGCCCGGTGTTGCACGAGCTCTGCGTTGGACGAGCCCGGTGTTGCACGAGCTCTGCGTTGGACGAGCCCGGTGTTGCACGAGCTCTGCGTTGGACGAGCCCGGTGTTGGACGAGCTCGGGTGTTGGACAAGCTCGGTGTTGCGGGCCACGCCACGACCCGGCGCGCCCGGTGTGAGTCTCCACTGGAATCGCCCTCGGGCGCGGCAGATTCGGCAGTGCGACGGGCGTGCCGTGGCCGCGGTCACGATCCTCGCCCGGTTCGCGGGCCGCGCGCAGGCCGGGTGGGAAGGACGTGACAGCTGCGGCACGTGAGGCCGGCGGGACGTGACCGGCGGCCTGAAGCGCGGCCGGGCTGGAGCAGGCGTAGCGAGGCCCACCCTGGCTGTGCGGGCGAGCGGCGGGAGCAAGCGCGGCGAAGCCCGACCCGGACGGGTGAACCTCGTCCGGATCCACGCCTGCCGCCGTCCAGTAGATGTCCTGAAAACATGATCGTCCACCTCCCGCAGGAGGAAGAGGCGGGCGGCGGCGGACACCGGCTACACCACTTCGCCTCCGTGGTGAACGCGCGGGCAGGCCGGAAGACCGCCACGACACCGGCTTCCCATCGACCACCGACGCCGTGACGGCGACGCTCGACCCGCAAGACCTGGCCACCACCGCTTCCGCCGTGCGACGGCCACAAGCGCGGCCCCGCTGGAGCAAGCGCGGCGAGGCCCGGCCCGGCCACGCGGACGCGCCAGAAGGCCGTCACGGCACCGGCTTCCCCTCGGCCACCGGAGCGGTCGTGGCCACGCTCGCCCCGGCCAGGGTGGCCACCACGGCTTCGGCGGTGCGGCGGCCCACGCCGGGGACCTCGCTGACTTCGTCCACTGTGGCCTGCTTGAGTTTGCGGACCGAGCCGAAGTGCTTGAGCAGTGCGGCTTTGCGGGTTTCGCCGAGGCCTGGCACGTCGTCCAGCTCCGAGACCGTCATGCGCTTCGAGCGCTTTTGGCGGTGGTAGGCGATGGCGAAGCGGTGGGCCTCGTCGCGGACTCGTTGCAGCAGGTACAGTGCGTCGCTGGTGCGGGGCAGGATCACCGGGTCGGGCTCGCCGGGGACCCAGACCTCTTCGAGGCGCTTGGCCAGGCCGACGATCGCCACGTCGGTGATGCCCAGTTCGGCCAGGACGTCGGATGCCGCGGCGGCTTGGGGGCCGGCGCCGTCGACGACCAGGAGGTTGGGCGGGTAGGCGAACTTGCGGGGTTTGCCGGTGTCCGGGTCGATGCCGGGGTTGGGGCCGCCGGACGCGGTTTCGCGCAGCATCGCCTGGAAGCGGCGGCGGACGACCTCGGCGATCGAGGCGACGTCGCCTTCCGTGGCGGCCTCGCGGATGGCGAAGCGGCGGTACTCCGACTTGCGGGCCAGGCCGTCCTCGAAGACGACCAGGGAGGCCACCACGTCGGTGCCCTGGACGTGGCTGATGTCGATGCACTCGATGCGCAGCGGCGCGGTGTCGAGGGCCAGGGCGTCCTGCAGTTCCTGCAGGGCGGCCGAGCGGGCGGTCAGGTCGCCGGCGCGGCGGAGTTTGTGCTGGGCGAAGGCTTCGGCGGCGTTGCGGGCGACCGTTTCCATCAGAGCGCGCTTGTCGCCGCGCTGCGGCACCCTCAAAACCACCCGCGAGCCGCGTTGTTCGGAGAGCAGGTCTTCCAAGGCCGGGGCGTCGTCCGGCAGCACCGGGACGAGCACCTCGCGCGGGGTGTTCTCGGTGTTGTCGCCGTAGAACTGCATGATGAACTGGTCGACCAGGCCGCCGTCGTCGAGCGCCTCCACCTTGTCCAGCACCCAGCCGCGCTGGCCGCGCACCCGGCCGCCGCGCACGTGGAAGACCTGGACCGAGACCTCCAGCTCGTCCTGCGCGAACGCCATCACGTCCGCGTCCGTGCCGTCGCCGAGGACGACCGCCTGCTTCTCCATCGCGCGCCGCAGCGCGCCCAGGTCGTCACGCAGCCGCGCCGCGCGCTCGAACTCCAGTTCCTCGGCGGCCGCGGACATCTCGCGTTCCAGGCGGCGGATCATGTGATCCGTCTTGCCCGCCAGGAAGTCGCAGAAGTCCTCGACGATCTCGCGGTGCTCGTCCGCCGACACCTTGCCGACGCACGGCGCCGAGCACTTGTCGATGTACCCGAGCAGGCAGGGACGCCCGATCTGGCTGTGCCGCTTGAAAACGCCCGCCGAGCACGTGCGCGCGGGGAACACGCGCAGCAGCAGGTCCAGCGTCTCGCGGATGGCCCACGCGTGTGCGAACGGCCCGAAGTACCGCACGCCCTTCTTGCGCGGACCGCGGTACACGTGCAGCCGCGGGTAGTCCTCGAACAGCGTCACGGCCAGCACGGGATACGACTTGTCGTCGCGGTACCGGACGTTGAACCGCGGGTCGAACTCCTTGATCCAGTTGTATTCGAGCTGCAGCGCCTCGACCTCGGTGGTGACCACGGTCCACTCGACGGAGGCCGCCGTGGTCACCATCTGGCGCGTGCGCGGGTGCAGCCCGGAGAGATCGGCGAAGTAGGAGTTCAGCCTGCCGCGCAAGCTCTTCGCCTTGCCGACGTACACGACCCGGCCACCGGCGTCGCGGAACTTGTAGACGCCGGGAGCCTCAGGAATCGTGCCCACAGCGGGCCGGTACGTCGAGGGATCTGCCACGCCGTCAAGACTATCGACGAGGTCTGACAAAAACAGAAACGGTCAGGTCAGGACGATCTGATCGCCGTCCACCTTCACCGCGACCGCGCGCAGACCGGACGTCGCCGGCCCCTTCTTCACCGCGCCGTCCGAAGTGCCGAACTGGCTGCCGTGCGAAGGACACGTGATGGTGCTGCCGGAAGGCTCCGCGACGATCGAACCCTGGTGCGGGCAGGTCGCGTCGTAAGCCTTCACCTCGGTCGCGGAGATCCGCGCGACGACGATCTTCTTGCCGCCAGGGGCGTCCACGACGGCGCCGCCGCCTTCGGGAACGTCAGCCAGGGCAACGAGAGCGGTACCTGTGGAGCCGGCGGAACCCGTGGATCCCGTGGGCGTCGAACCGCCCTGTGCGGGTGTGGATCCGGTGCCGGTGGACGGGGTGGTGGAGCTGCACGCGGTCACGAGGCCACTGGGCACGGCGAGAGCCACCGCGATTCCGCACAGCGCCGCTCGCCTGTTGACCAGGCTTTCGGTGTTCACGACCGTTCCTCCGTGGTGGTGGGTGTCCGGGTTCACACCACAGCATTACGCGAACGGGTCACCGGAAGTTCAGCGCGAACGCCAATGCACAGCAAATGCACAGGTCCTATGCGAGCACCAAATTCTCACCCGAAAGCGTGATGGCAACCTCCGTCAACCCCGAAGTCGCAGGTCCTTTGCGGACCGCGCCGGTCGACGGGTCGAAAGCGCTCCCGTGAAGCGGGCAGGTGATGACACCGCCGGCAGGAGGGTTAACCAAGGAGCCCACGTGAGGGCAGGCGGGGTTGAAAGCACGGAATTCACCCGATTGAGGCTGCACGACCAGCAGCTGGGCGTTGCCGGGCATGTCCACCAGCACGCCGGAGCCGACCGGGACCGCGGAAACAGCACTCACGCGATCCCCGGCGCGGGCGGTCCCGACACCACCCGTCTTGCGAGGAACAGGCTCGCCACACGCGGCGGCAGCAGCAGCGACGAGCCCGCACAACAGAACTGAACGACGATCCACGAGCACCGATTATCGGCGCTGGTCCTCCGCGGCGGCCGTCCGGGCCAGTGCCAGCACGGCGGTGAACGGCGGGAACCAGTGCCGGGAGTGCGACGGCGGGTTCGCCCAGCGCAGCGATCCGTACCTGGTCATCGTGGGTGGTAGCGCTATCCGGTGTGGAGAGCGCACGAACTGGACCTCCGGCGGCGCCTTGAGATGAGTCGGCAGCAACGCCACCAGCTCGGCCAGGAAGATCCAGTGCTCGCGGGGGCCGGGGATGACGGTGACGGGCCCGGCGAGCATGCGCGACTTCAGATCCGCCAGGACTCGCGAACCGATCCGCGCGGGCATCGCCAGCGCGGTGGTAGCGGGTCCCAGAGGGAGGAAGACGCCCTGCTCGGTGACTGTCACCTGCCAGCCGAGCAACCGGTAGCCGGCGACCGCCTCGCCGATCGCCCGTCCGTGTCCCCTGTTCTGTGGGATCCCGGCACTCCCTGTGCCGGTCTCCGCGGTCGTGATGCTCATCGGCGTTGTCCTCCCCGGTGGTGGGTCAGGCACTGGCAAGGCCACGGGGATCGGCCCGTCACCTGCGAAGTGCAGGGTGCGTCCCACATCACGCCAACACCACTCGCCGGCTGCATGAGCCTCATGCAGCGGACGTATGAAGCTCATCCGCCGCACGGGGGTACCGGGACTGCGACACGCGAACTCATTACGTCTTATGCATGAGATGGATGGACTGACGATCACGTCTCCGTACACTGGGTGAACGCTCAGTGACGGGAGCGATGCCGATGGATACCGCGAGACCCAAATCCAGGCGCGCTTGCCCGTGTGGGGCGTTCATCGCCGCCGACAACGCCGATCGGCTGTGTCACCGGTGCCGCCGCAACGCTCGTTCCGGCGTGCACGGCCCACCCGAGGTCCCGAACGACTTCTGGGACCACCCCGCGATCGCGGCGGCCTGCGCGGACCGCGACATGGGTGCGCTGATCTCCGCGTACCGCCACCACCCCCAGCACCTGAGCCGGGTCACGCAGGACCGCATGGCGGCGTGGCTCGGCATCAGCCAGGCGCAACTCTCACGTTACGAGTCGGGCGAGAACCAGATCGACCGGCTCGACCGGTTGCGCCACTTCGCGCTCGTGCTCGGAGTACCTGGCGAACGACTGTGGTTCGACCGAGTCGTCATCCCAGCTCAGGTGGGCCCCACTGAAAACGGCCCACCAGATGTGCTCGCAGCCCCCTGGGAGGCGACGAGCATTGCCCGTTCGGTCGAGGAGACGGCGAGGAGCGACTTGGCGATCAGCAGACGAGCGGCGCTCACCGGGGCTGCCGCGGTGACGGTGGGATCCGCACTGGTCGAGCCGCTGCAGCGGTGGTTGCACCCCCTGCAGAACCTGTCGAAGTGGTCGTCGCACTCGGCGATCAGCGAGGAGGAGCTCTTCGCCCTGCAACGCGTGGCCGACGGCCTGCGCGGCTGGGGCGGCCGGGGCGGCTACGGACTGGCCCGCAAGGCCGTCCTGGGTCAGCTCGACGAGCTGGCCGAACGACTGGGACGCGCTCCCTCCGGACCGACGACAGAGCGCGCGTTCTTCATCGGCGCCGAACTGTCCAAGGTGGCGGCGAGCATGTCGTTCGACGCGGGCCTGCACAACGCGGCCCAGCGCTACTACGTGCTGGCCATCCGCATGGCCAAGGCCGGCCACAACGACGGCTTCGCGGCCCTCTGCCTGGCCGCCATGGCGAGGCAGATGTTCGACCTGGGCCGCCCGGAGGACGGCCTGGAACTCGTCCAGCTGGGCCAGTACGGCACCCGCCGCACCGGCACGCCGACGCTGAAGGCCCTGCTCCTGACGCGCGAGGCCTGGGCCTACGCGCAAATGGGCAAGACCCGCGAGTTCCACCAGGCCGTGGGCATGGCCCAGGACAGCTTCGCGCAACGTGACGCGGACGTGGAACCGCGCTACCTGCACAGCTTCGACGAGGCCGAACTGGAAGGCGTGATCGGCGCCCGATGCCGCGACCTCGCCATGCACGACCCAGCTCAAGCCGTGTTCGCCGAACAACACATCCGGCGAGCCCTGGAACTGCGGGACCCGTCGAAGGTGCGCAACCGCGCGTTCGACGTGATCGGACTGGCGCGCACCAAGATGGTCGCGGGAGACCCGGAGGCAGCGTGCGGGTTGATCAACGAGGTCCTGCCGACAGCGGCGAAGCTCTCCTCGGGGCGCGTCCTGCGCAAACTGGAGGATTTCGCCAAGGAAGCGGCACGGCACCGCCACATCCCCGCCGTGCAGGACACCCGCGACGCGATCAGAGCGATCCGGACGGCTTGATGCGCATCGGCATCACTGGGCACACCAACCTGGTACCCGAGTGCGTCCCAGCCGTCCAGGCCGCGATCGCCGGCGTCCTGGACCGACTGGACCGTCCCCTGGTCGGCGTCACCTGCCTGGCCCCTGGCGCCGACCAGGTGTTCGCCAGAGCCGTCCTGGACCTCGGCGGCCAGGTCGAGGTGGTCCTCCCGGCACTCGACTACCGCGACCGCCTCAAGCCACACCAGGTGGCCGAGTACGACGAACTGCGCGCGGCCGCCACCGTGGTCAGCGTGCTTCCGCTCATGTCGAGCGGACGCCTGGCCTACGTAGCCGCGAACGAACGCATGCTCGCCTCAGTCGAGATGCTCGTGGCGGTGTGGGACGGCGTGCCGTCCCAGGGCAAGGGCGGCACCGCGGACGTCGTGGAACAGGCACGAGCAAGCGGCGTGCGCATCGAGGTCGTCTGGCCCGAGGAGGCCCGCCGCAAGTCCTGACGCGGGGGAGCACGCGACAGGACCGGCCGCCCGCAACCCGGCCACTGCTCCACTAGAGGGAAGTTCGTCGGCAACCGGACCAACTCCGCCCCCAGCCCTAGCCCCACCCACCCCCGTTGATCACGATTTCGGGGCATGGCAGCCGAACCGTTCGCCCGCTTGGCCGACCGCCAGAACGCGCTGCGAACAGCCCTACGAGCCCTCCAAGCCGCAGGCCCCGGCAGCCCCGACTTCCCGTCCTTGCTGGCGGACACCGACAAGGAAGTCGAAGCCGTGATGCAAGCCCGCAGGGACGTGGAAGCAGCCCGCCTGACCAACCCGAACCGAGCCATAGCCGCAGCCACCACCGTCGCCGCCCTGATCGTCGCCGTCGGCTGGTTCGACGCCTGGTCCCTGCTCTCCCTCCTCCTGTCCGTGGCCGTCGCCGCAGCCGTCCTGGTCGACCCGACCGGCCGCAAGATCTGGGAACCACGAGCCAGGACCGCGGCCATCACCGCGGCACTGGCGGCCACCCTCCTCACCCCGCTGGCCAACGGCTGGGCGGCACTGGTCGTGCTGGCGGGAGTCGCCTGGTGGGCGTGGAGGACGCTGCGATGAACATCGACCCGGTCAAGGCGCTGGACGACAAGATCGAGCGCCTCAAAAAGGACCTCAACTCGCTCACCACCAGGATGGACAACGCCCAAACCGAGGCAGCACAACAACAACTGAGCACCACCAACCAGTTCAGGGACACCACCCGCAAGGTCACCAAGACCAACGACCGGATCACCGAACTGGCGGAGAGCGTCCACCGCCTCGAACGACTCCTGGTGGCGCTGAACCGGAAAGTTCGCGCAGGCGAAACCCAGAAAGCCGACTTCGACATCTGGCCGGAAGTCCCCAAAGCCCTGATCGCCAGGATCCTGGCCGGCCAGGAAGCCTACGCCCGCAAGACCTTCACCCCGCAGGAAGCCAAGAGCACCCGCAAGTCCATCGCGGAGTACGACCGGGCGGCCCACGAGGCGATCGACGCGGCCGAAGCCCTGACCCACCTGCCCCCGAACGCGGAAGCGTTGTGGCGCAAGAAGTACAAGCAATGGCGAGCGATCACCACGCAGGAACGTCCTGTCGCACCGGACGAAAACACGCATGCCAGGGACACCGCTGCCAAGTCGGCGGGCAACGAAGCCGTCGCGGAGGTGCGCCAGAAGATCCGCACCCGCATCGAGGACGCGGTCGCGAGGGATCTGCTGTTCCCGGCGTGGTTCGAGAACATGCTCGGACCGGCCGCGCCGCCCGGCAAGGCGGACGATTGGCTTTACACCGCAACGGATGTCGTGTTGTACCGGCTGCTGCACGACGTCACGAGCCCGGCGGACGCGCTCGGCACGGCGCCCCAGGAACAAGGGCACCGCAGAACGCTCCACGACCGGTTGATCGTGGAGTGCGCTGAATACCGCAAGCCTTGAAAAACGCGCGCCGTGAAGGACGTGAGGAAACTCGGGCAGGGCGCCTCTGCCCGAGCACTCACATCACGCCAGCTCCAGGCTGAATCGCTGCTGCTCGGCGTCCACCGACAGCACCTTCACCTGAACCGAGGAACCCACCTCGGCCTGGCGGCCGTGCAGGAGCCCGTGTGCACCGGCGGGGTGCTCGACGAACGATCCGAAGGGAACGGTCGAGACGACCTTCCCCGAAAAGACATCACCAACGTTGGGAAGCATTGCGCATCACCTCCTCTCCCTGTGCGCGTATCCCGATGTGTGGACAGGCGCGGGGATGGAGGGGCCCTGATCAAGTCAGGGCCGGGCAACCGTTCCGCTCACGGCACAAGGCCGACCCGGCAGTCATGGCGCAAACCCTAACCACCACAGGCCGTTGTTCGCAACGGAATCTAAGATCCCTCACATGCTGGAGACGTCCGCACGGTTGCTGAAGCTCCTGTCCCTGCTGCAGGTGCGACGCGACTGGACGGGCCCGGAGCTCGCGGACCGGCTCAGCGTCGACGTCCGCACGATCCGCCGCGACGTGGACAAGCTCCGCAGCCTCGGCTACCCCGTCACGTCGCTGCCAGGGGCGACCGGCGGGTACCAGCTCGGTGCCGGCGCGGAACTCCCGCCGTTGCTGCTCGACGACGACGAAGCGGTCGCCGTCGCGGTAGGCCTGCGCACCGCCGCCAACGGCACGATCGCGGGCATCGAGGAGACGTCGGTCCGCGCGCTCACCAAGCTGGAACAGGTGCTGCCGACCAGGCTGCGCCGGCGCGTCCAGGCGTTGCAGGCGCACACCACTCCGCTGATCGCCGCGGGCCCGACCGTCGACCCGGAGACGCTCACGATCATCGCCGCCGCCTGCCGCGACCACGCGCAGCTGCGGTTCACCTACGCCTCGACGCACGGCGAGCCCGCGAAACGGCTCGTGGAACCGCAAGGCCTCGTGCACACGGGCCGCAGGTGGTACCTCGTCGCCTGGGACGTGTCCAAACAGGACTGGCGGACGTTCCGGGTCGACCGCGTCAGCACCGAACCGACGCTCGCCGCCCGGTTCACGCCCCGCGAACCACCCGCGGAATCGTTGGGCGAGTTCGTGTCGCGCCAGGTCGCGTCGAGCGTCTACACCTATCAGGCGGTGCTGACGATCAAGGCGCCGCTTCGGGAAGTCGCGGAACGCACCTCCCCCATGTCGGTGTCGCTGGAGCCGATCGACGACAGCTCCTGCCTGATGCGCACGGGTGCCGAGTCGCTCGACCGGATCGTGTTCTACCTGCTGTTCATCGGGCTCGACTTCGAGGTGCGGGAGCCGCAGGAGCTCAAAGACCACATCGGAATGCTCGTCACCAGGCTGCGGAACGCGATTACAGTGCAAGAGTGACAGTGGAAGTGACAGCGGACTTCGCGACCGCCGCGGACCCGTTCCGGCGGGAACTGCTCGCACACTGCTACCGGATGCTCGGCTCGGTGCACGACGCCGAGGACCTGGTGCAGGAGACGTACCTGCGCGCGTGGAAGGCGTACGGCAAGTTCGAGGGCCGGTCGTCGGTGCGCACGTGGCTGTACCGGATCGCGACGAACGTCTGTCTCACCGCGCTCGACACCCGCACCAAACGACCGTTGCCGTTCGGCCTGTCCACGAGTGCGACGGAAACGGACTCGCTGACCCAGGACCACGAGGTCCCGTGGCTGGAGCCGTTCCCGACCGACCCCGCCGCCATCGTCACCGAACGCGAGTCCACCAGGCTGGCCTTCGTCGCGGCGCTCCAGCACCTGCCGCCACGGCAACGCGCGGTGCTGATCCTGCGCGACGTCCTCAGGATGACCGCCGCGGAGACCGCCGACGAGCTCGACATGACCGTGGCGGCCGTCAACAGCGCTCTGCAACGGGCCCACGCGCAGCTCAAGGACCTCACCGAGGAGCAGATCACCGAGCCCGCGGAGGCCAAGCCGCTGCTCGACCGGTGGGTGAAGGCGTTCGAGGCCAAGGACATCCCGGCGATCATCGGGATGTTCGCCGAGGACGTCGTCTGGGAGATGCCGCCGTTCCCGCAGTGGTACCAGGGGCCGGAGATGGTCGCGTGGCACCTCACGAACCAATGTCCCGCGGTACCGCACGGCGCGCGCATGATCGCCGTGGAAGCGAACGGCCAGCCTGCTTACGGGCTGTACCTGCGAGAAGAGGACGGCGTGTTCCGGCCGTTCAACCTCCAGGTGCTGGAGGTGCGCGACGACCGGATCACGCGCGTCTCGTCGTTCTTCGACCTCAGTCTGTTCCCGCGGTTCGGGCTGCCTTCGACCGCATGAACTCGGAGCGGTCCAGCGGCCGGCTCACCACCCGCATGTCACCGATCCAGCCGTGCAACGACTTCTCGACGATCTTGTTGTACGCGTAGGCGCCGACCAGCCACGGGTCACCGGCGGTCGAGATGCCGCGCGCGGGCGTGGACGGGTTGCGCAGCAAGGGAGATCCGTCGACGTACATCGTGGTGTGCGCGCCGTCGTTGACCACGGCGACGTGCCACCACGTGTCGAAGTCCATCTCGTGGCCCCAGTTCGTGGACAGCCCCGGCAGGTCGCGCGGGAACACCGCCCACTGCAGCACGCCGCCGCCCGCGAGGTTCAGCGTCGCGATCGGCTCGCTCGGGTCGTCACCGGTCTTGCCCGCCGCCGAGCCGGGCGCGAGCTTGGTGAACAGGCCGCACCACGGGTGGTTGAAGTCCTTGGGCAGCTTGAGGAACAGCTCGATCGTGTACCCGCGCTCGAACGTGTCGCGGTTGATCGGCGCGGCATCCACAGTGGACAGGTACCCGTTCTTGCCGAAGTACAGCGAACGGTGCGACGGCGCGAACCGGTGGTGGTCGTCCCCCGCGGTCAGCTCACCCGTCTGCTTGAGGTCGTTCCCGTTGCCCGACAGGTCCTTCAGCCCCTCACCGAGCCGCCAGTACGCGACGGTTCCGCGCACCAGCACGTCCTTCGCGGCCTGCGCGGGAGGCAGCACCGGCGGGTCGAACCGGGCGAACCGCTGCTCGAAGTCGATCGGCACGCTGAACCTGTCGGCCGGCCCGGTCAGCTCGATCTCCTTGCGCTCCAACGGGTTGAGCGCGCGTTTGCCGAGCAGCCACGGCGACAGCGTGCGCACGTCGATCGTCCTGCGGTCCAGGTCGAAGTGGTACAGCCGGATCATCGCGCCGCCGCCGTAGTAGCGGTCCTGGTAGTTCGTGATGTGCACGTGCACGTCGTTGCCGGCGGCGTTCCGCATGGTCGCCCGCGCCGGCGGCCAGAAGTGACCGTTGAGCGTGAGGAAGATCTGGTCGTTGTCCTTGATCAGCTCGTCCCACAGTTTGCGGCCGTAGTCGGACATCTGCGCGACACCGTCGTTGCCGTCGTACACCAGCTCATGCGTGGTGAGGATGACCGGCAGCTTCGCGTGCTGCTTCAGCACCGAGCGCGCCCACTCGAACCCCTTGGCGGACATGCGCCAGTCGAGCGCGAGGACCAGCCACTCCTTGCCCGCGGCCTGGAACACGTGGAACGAGTTGTACCCGTCGGCACTGGAAGCCCGGTACGTCGGCGAGTTCCGGAACCGCCGCGGCCCGAACCTGTCGAGGTACGGCGTGCGGCCGCGCTGGTCGTCGGTGCGCGAGTCCGGCAGGTCGTGGTTGCCCGCGAGCACGCTGTACCCGACCCGGCGCCGGTCGAGCACCTCGAACCGCTCGCTGATGTCGTCGATCTCGCTCTTCCGCCCGTTCTCGACTAGGTCGCCGAGGTGGCTGACGAAGACGATGTTCTCGGACCTCTGGTGGTCGATCAGGTACTGCAGCGTCGCCTTCAACGGCGCCGAGTCGCCCCGGTCGAGATCGAACATGTACTGCGTGTCCGGAATCACCGCGAGCGTGAACCGCCGCGCCTCCGGGTCGGGACGGCCACTGCCGACAACGATGTCAGCATCGGCGACACCGGGCGTGACCAGGGCGGCAGCAGCGGCGGTCGCACCGGTGCCGAGCAGGAAGGAACGGCGGGACGCAGTCATGGCGCGGAGCGTAGGTGTGCCCGGCCAACGCCAGGCGAACGGCGGGAGAAACCTGGTGGCACCAATCTGTAGCCTTGCTAACCATGTCCTGGGGGTTGCTCGCGATCGCGGGCGTGGTCGTAGCGCTCGGAGGTCTGCTGCAAGGACTGATCGGCTTCGGCCTGGCGCTCATCGTCGTGCCGATCCTCGCGCTGCTCGATCCCGCGCTGCTGCCGGTGCCCGTCCTCATGGTCGCCACCGCGCACGCGTCGATGTCATTGGCGCGCGAGTTCACCCACGTCGACTGGCGCGGCGTCGGCTGGGCGATGCTGGGCAGGCTGCCGGGCACCGTCGTGGGCATCCTGATCGTCGACGCCCTCGACCCGAAGGGCTTCGGCCTCGTCGTCGGCGGCTCGGTGCTGGCGTGCGTGCTGCTGTCCATCACCGCCTGGCGCCCACAACCCGAGCCGAAGGCACTGGTCACGGCCGGGTTCGCGAGCGGCTCGTTCGGCACGGCGACGGCGGTGGGCGGCCCGATGGTCGCGCTGCTCTACCAGAACCAGGCAGGCCCGCAGGTCAGGGCGACGCTCGCGGCGTTCTTCGTGCTCGGGTCGGGCGCCTCGATCGTCGGGCTGCTCGCGGCCGGGCAGGTGCACGCGCACCAGCTGTGGACGGGGCTCGCGCTGATCCCGTTCCTGGTGGCCGGGTTCCTGCTGTCCGGGCCGTTGCGCAAGCGGTTCGACGCCGGTGGGATCCGGAGGCCGATGCTGATCGTGGCGGGGGCGAGCGCGGTGGTGTTGATCGTGAGGAGCGCTCTGCTGTGATCTGTTGGCCGCCGCAACGAAAAACGGCGTCAACGCGGCCGTGCCCCTGGTTTCCCTGGCCTCGGCCCCGCTGACGCCGTTCCTCAGTGCGGGTGTACTGCTGCTATCCGCAGTGATCAGGCGAACGGCTGCAGGTTCGGCTGGAACACCTGACCGTCGGCCGGCGCAACGAGATCCACCAGGTACTTCGCCACGGCCGCGTCAGCCCCGGCAGCCCGGCCCAGGATGCAGTGGCCGAACGAGTCGACGCTGATCAGCCGCGCGTTGCCGAGTTGCTTGGCCATGCGCTGCGAGAACAGGTACTGCGTCGCCGGGTCGTAGTAGTTGCCCACCACCACGATCGGGTTCGCGGTCTTGCGGTTCCACGGGCCGATCCAGCGGTCCGGGTTGCGGGTCGGCCACGTCGGGCAGGCGAGCAGGTCGGACGCGGCCTGGTAGCGGCCGAAGGTCGGCGACTGCTTCTCCCACTTCGCCGCCGTCTGCTCCCACAGGCGGTTCGTGCGGGCGAACGGCTTGTCGGTGCAGTTGACCGCGAAGTACGAGTCGTCCGCCGTGTACGGGGTCTCCGGCAGCGGGTCGACGTCGAAGCGGCCACCGCCGTTGTTGAGCGGGGCGGCGAGCTCCACAGTGGACTGAACGCTGAAGGCCGCGGCGGGGCCGGGGTTCAGCGCGACGTGGATCGACTGCAGCCACGCCACCAGGGCGGCGAAGCGCGGCACCGAGTACAGGTCGCCGGCCACGCGGCCGATCACGTCGGCGAGCGCGACCTTGGTGCCGTTCGGCAACGTCGCGGGGCCGGCCGCCAGGGCCTTCTTCATGGCCTCGAACTTGGCCCGCGCGTCTCCGGCGAAGGCGCACTTGGCGACGCCCGCGCTGTCACAGCGCTTCAGCATCGCGTCCAGCGCGATCTCGAAGCCCTGGGCGCGCTGGCGGTCGTACTCGGCGCCGTTGGTCAGGCGCAGCTGCGGGTCGACGTTGCCGTCGATCACGATCGCCCGCGCCTTGGACGGGAAGATGTTCGCGTACGTCGAGCCGATCAGCGTGCCGTAGGAGAAGCCGACGAAGTTCAGCTGCTTGTCGCCCACGGACTCGCGCATGATGTCGAGGTCGCGCACGACGGCCTCGGTCGACATGTGGTTGAGCAACGGACCTGCGTTGATCTTGCAGTAGTCCGTGTAGGCCTTGGCGGACGAGATCGAGCTGGAGATCTCCGCCTTGGTGATGGGCAGGCTGTACCAGCCGCCGTTCACCGCGTCGGACTCCTCCTGGGTGCGGAAGCAGCGCAGCGGCGCGCTGCGGGCCACGCCGCGGGGGTCGAAGCCGATGATGTCGAACCGGTCCAGCACCTGCGGCTGGAAGTAGTTCTTGGCGATGGCGCCGCGGATCAGGCCGGAGCCGCCGGGGCCACCGGGGTTGAGGAAGATCGACCCGATCTTGCGGGACGGGTCGTTCGCCGGGCGCTTCATCATGGCGATGCCGGTCTTCTCACCGCGCGGGCGCGAGTGGTCGACGGGCACTTCCTGGGTGGTGCAGGAGAGCCGCGCGCGCTCCTCGGGCGTGACGCTGGCGGGCAGCGAGGCCAGTACGTCTGCCGCGCACTGCCCCCAGGCAGCGGGTCTGACGGCGGATGCCTCGGTCTGGGCGGATGCGGTGCCCAGACCGGAAACGACGGTGCCGAACACGAGCGCGCTCGTGATCAGGACGCGCAGAGATGCGGAAGATGACGTCACGCGTGCAGCCCATCACTGACGGTGCACCGTTTGTACCCGTCGTTCGGAGGGTTGTGTCCCGACATCGCGGGACACAACCCTCCGCCTACCGGACGAATCAGGCGAACGGCTGGACGTTCGGCTGGTACACCGAACCGTTCACGGGTGCGGTCAGGTCGACCAGGTAGCGGGTCACCGCCGCGTCGGCGCCGGCCGAGTCACCGAGGATGCAGTGACCGAACGCGTCGACGCTGATCAGCCGCGCGTTGCCGAGCTGCTTGGCCATGCGCTGCGAGAACAGGTACTGCGTCGCCGGGTCGTAGTAGTTGCCCACCACGACGACCGGGTTCTTGGTGTGGCGGTTCCACGGGCCGATCCAGCGGTCCGGGTTGCGCGTCGGCCAGGTCGGGCAGGTCAGCAGGTCCGCGGCAGCCTGGTAGCGGCCGAACGTCGGCGACTCCTTCTCCCACTTGGCCGCCGTGGTCGCCCAGTTGCGGTTCGAGCGGGAGAACGGCTTGTCCGTGCAGTTGACCGCGAAGTACGAGTCGTCCGCGGTGTACGGCGTGTCCGGCAGCACGCGCACGTCTGCGCGGCCACCGAGGTTGTTGAGCATCGGAACGTCCACAACGGACTGAACGCTCAAAGCGGCAGCCGACGGGTTCTGCGCGACGTGGATCGACTGCAGCCAGGTCGTGAGCGCCTTGAACGTGGACGGGCTGTACAGGTTGCTCGACGTGCGGCCGACCACGCCGGTCAGCGTCACCTGGGTGCCACCGGGCAACGTCGTCGGGCCCTTGCGCAACGTCTCGCGGATCTTGTCGAACTTCTTGCGGGCGTCACCGGCGAACGCGCACTTCGCCACACCGACCGTGTCGCAGCGACGAAGCATCGCGTCCAACGCGATCTCGAAGCCCCGAGCGCGCTCGCGGTCGTACTGCGCGCCGTTGGTCAGGCGCAGGTGCGGGTCGACGTTGCCGTCGAGGACCAGTGCCCGCGACTTCTGCGGGAAGATGTTCGCGTAGGTCGCGCCGAGCAGCGTGCCGTACGAGAAACCGACGTACGTGAGCTGGCGGTCGCCGACGGCCTCACGCATGACGTCGAGGTCGCGGGCGACGGCCTCGGTCGACATGTGGTTGAGCAACGGACCGGCGTTGATCCCGCAGTAGTCCGTGTAGGCCTTGGACTGCCGGATCGAGCTCGCGATCTCGTCCTTGGTGATCGGCAGCGCGAACCAGCCCTCGTTGACCGCCTCGGCCTCCTCCTGGGTGCGGAAGCAGCGCAGCGGCGCGCTGCGGCCCACACCGCGCGGGTCGAAGCCGATGAGGTCGAACTTCTCGAGGATCTCCGGGGTGAAGAAGCTGGAGCCGTACGCGCTGTAGATCAGGCCGGCGCCACCGGGGCCGCCGGGGTTGATGAACAACGAGCCGATCTTCTTCGCCGGGTCCAGCGCCGGGCGCTTCATCATGATGACGCCCGTCGAGTCACCGCGCGGCCGCGAGTGGTCGACGGGCACCTGCTGAACGGCACAGCTGACCTTGTCGCGCTGCGCGGCGGGGATCTCCGCGAGCACGTCGGCCGCGCACGGCCCCCACGCGGCGGGTCTGACGGTTGAGGTGGCTTCGGCCTGGGCAGAAGCAGTGCCCAGGCCGGTGATGACCGTGCCGAGCGCGAGCGCACTGACAAGCGCCACGCGCACGGCACGCGTTGATGCAGGAGTCATCGACGCAGCCCACCACTGTCAGCGGACCACCAGTACCCGCCTATCGGAGGGTGTTCGCCCGGTTACACCGCTTGGGCGAGCGAGACCGCGAACCGGCCCTCGGAATCGGTCCACCACCGGTGCAACGCGAACCCGCCGTCTTCCAGCTCTTTGCGCACACCTTCCTCGCGGAACTTGGCCGACACCTCGGTGCGCAGCTCCTCGCCCTCGCGGAAGTCGACGGTCAGGCCGAGTTCCGCGATCGTCACCCGCATGGCCCGCCTGGCCCGCAGGCGCATCTCGATCCACTCCTGCTCGGCGTTCCACAACGCGACGTGCTCGAACGCCTCGACGTCGAAGTCCCCGCCGACCTCGCGGTTCAGGACGTTCAACACATTTCGGTTGAACTCCGCCGTGACGCCCTGCGCGTCGTCGTACGCGCGCACCAGCGTCTGTTCGTCCTTCACGAGGTCGGTGCCGAGCAGCAGCCACTCCCCCGGATCCAGCACGTCCCGGACGGTGCGGAGGAACTTCTCCCGCTCCTCCGGGATGAGGTTGCCGATCGTGCCGCCCAGAAACGCCACCACCCGCGGCGACTCGCCGGGCAGCAACGACAGGTGCTGGGTGAAGTCGCCGACCACACCGTGCACCCGCAGGCCCGGGTAGTCCGCGATGATCGCGTGCGCCGCCTCGGTCAACGCCGACACGGACACGTCCTGCGGCACGAACTCCTGCAAAGTGCCGTGCTCGCGAAGCGCGCTGAGCAGCAACCGCGTCTTCTCCGACGACCCGGAACCCAGCTCCACCAGCGAGTGCGCGCCGGTCGTCGCCGCGATCTCACCGGCCCGCTCGGCGAGGACCTCGCGTTCGGCGCGCGTCGGGTAGTACTCGGGCAGCCGCGTGATGTCCTCGAACAGCTCGCTGCCCACCGCGTCGTAGAACCACTTCGGCGAGACCCACTTCGGGTCCGCGGTCAGTCCGGCTCGCACGTCGGCACGTAGCGCGTGTGCGGCGTCCTCCGGTTTGAGATGAACGTCCAGCACCGGCTCGGTCATATCGGTCGAACCTCCACAGTGGATGGATCAGCGGTGACCACGTGCCGGTCGGGGATCTCCCGCCAGCCGGGGTCGTCGTCGAGCTTCTCGGACGCGAGCGTCACGCTCTGTCCTTTCTGCAGCACCCACAGGGCGTGTGTCCACGTGGTCCCCACGAGCACTTTTCCGTTGGTCAGCAAGAAGTTCAGCCGCGACTTGGGCGCCGCGTCCGCTACCTCCCGCACGAGTTCAACAAGCGCCTGAGCCGGGTTCTTCCCGGTCTCCAGGCGACGCCTCAGCACCGTCCACAGCAGCGCCGAGTCCGTCGGCGCGTCCATGGTCAGCAGATCGGTCACGTCCAGCGTCTTCGCGAGCCCCGCCACGGTGTGCGGCCAGCCGTCGACCCGCCCGTTGTGGCTGAACAGCCAGGTGCCGTCGGTGAACGGCGCGCAGGCCGCGTCGCCGACGGGCATCCCGGCCGTCGCCGACCGGACCGCGGCGAGGAAGGCCGTCGACTCGGCCGCCGCCAGCTGACGCAGGTTCGCGTCGCTCCACAACGTCCCGGCGCGCCGGTACCGCACCGGGCCGGGGAACCAGCCGACGCCGTAGCCGTCGACGTTCACGGTTCCCCCGGCCCGCATGTCCTGCGGCACGTATGCCTGGCGCTCCAGGGAGTGCGGTGCGTCGTAGAGCAGGCCCGCCAAGGGCATGGCGGTGCCCAGGTAAGCCAGGTGGCGGCACATCGGGCTAGGCGTCCCTGGCGCAGCGGAAGCCGGCGAAGATCTGCCTTCTGATCGGGTAGTCCCAGTTGCGGAACGTCGACCGGATCGCGGACTTGTCGGTGCCGAACGAGCCACCGCGCAGGACCTTGTAGTCCGGCCCGAAGAAGACCTGCGAGTACTCGGCGTACGGGAAGACCTCGAAACCCGGATAGGGCTGGAAGTCCGACGAGGTCCACTCCCAGACGTCACCGATCAGCTGGTGCACGCCCGCGGCCGAGACCCCCTTGGGATACGCGCCGACCGGCGCCGGGCGCAGGTGCCGCTGACCGAGGTTCGCGTGGATCTCGGCGGGTTCCTCGTCGCCCCACGGATAACGCCTGGTCGTCGCGGTCTCGGCGTCGTAGCGGGCGGCCTTCTCCCACTCCTGCTCGGTCGGCAGCCGCTTGCCCGCCCACGTCGCGTACGCCTGGGCCTCGTGGAAGCACACGTGCACAACGGGTTCGTCCGGCACGATCGGCTCAGTCACGCCGAACGCCGTGCGGCTGAACGAGTTGCCCTCGCGATGCCAGAAGCGCGGACCGGAGAGCTTGGCCGTCGTCCGGTGCCGCCAGCCCTCTTCGGTCCACAAACGACGGTCGTCGTAGCCGCCGGCCAGCACGAACTCGGCGTACTCGGCGTTCGTGACGGGGGTGGTGTCGATGAAGAACGAGTCGACGTGGACGGCGTGCGCGGGACGTTCGTTGTCGAGCGCCCACGGCTCGTCCGACGTGCCCATTTCGAACGGTCCGCCCGGAATGAACGCTTCCGTTGCGGGAACGAGGTTTCCGGTGGGCGGTGGCGGTGCGTGCAGGACCGGTTCGCCGGTGCGCAGCTGGTGCGTGGCGAGCATCGTCTCGTCGTGCTGCTGCTCGTGCTGCACGATCATGCCGAACGCGAAGGCGTTCTCGACGAGCCTGCGGCCCTCCAGCGGGACCTTCTCCAGCACGTCGAACACCTTGCCGCGCACGTCACCGACGTACTGACGGGCCTCACGCGGGTTGAGCAGCGGCAACTCGGGCCGCACGCTCCTGGAGAACTTGAACGCGTCGTAGTACTCGTCGATGTCGCTGCGGACCGGTTCGCGTCCGCCGACGTCGCGAACGAGCCAGAGCTCCTCCTGGTTGCCGATGTGCGCCAGGTCCCAGACCAGCGGCGACATCAGCTTCGAGTGCTGCCGGACGAGGTCGTGCTCGTCGACGGCGTCGGTCAAGGCGGTGGAACGCGCGCGCGAACGCAACAGTTCCTCCGCCACGTGCTCGCGGAGTTCTTCTGTCACAGCTTCCCCTCAAGCTCTCGGCTGATAGCGCTGATCTGGTCGTACGAGAGACCGGTGCGGTGCAACGACTCGATGCCGAGAGCCACGACGTCCTTCGCCGCTCTGGCAATGCGTTCGTCCGCCATCCCGTGCCGTGCGGCGATGAGCCATCGCCCGGCCGCCCGTTCCGTCGCCGCCAGCACACCGTCCACAACGGACGGGTCGCTGAACAGCGCGACGAGCAGCGCACTCGGCGCGATCCACCCGCCGGGCGCGGGTGTGTCGAGGTATCTGATCTCGATGTACCCGCGCGGCCGCACCGGCGGGAACATGGTCGTCATGTGGTAGTCGAGGTCGTCGCTGGTGGGGCTGCGGTCGAGTGCCCCGTCTATCCAGTCGGCAAACGTCAGTCTGCGTGGCGGAATCCAACTGGGACTCGGCCCGCGCATGACGATCACCGGAGTGTCGACGACTCTGCGCGCATAAGCCTGTGCCGGATCGGCGCACACAGCACTTGGCCTGGTGCGCACGGGATCCGTGCCGTAGAGCGTCCGCATGCGCGCCGACGCCCAGTCTTCGTGCATACCGCCGATGCTCGGTGAGTTCGCGAACAACGCGATGAGCACCGGCCCGAGTTGGTGCACGGCAGCCCATCTGTCCCTGAGGTGCTTCTCCTCACCGAAGTCGAGGCACACCTGCAGACCGGCGGTGTTGCACATCATCGAGATGCCGTCGGCGCCGAGCGGGCTGAACGCGTGCTCCATCGCGGCGTACCGGGGCACCTGCAGCAGGCGCGTGGGGCTGCGATGCTGGTCAGCGCCCCGATCGCCGAGCACGAGACCGTGGTCCGCCAGCATGGCGGTCAGATAAGAGATGTCCTGGGAGACCGTCTGGAAGAGGTCCGGGAGGCTGGTGCAGGGAGGAGTGGAGATCTCGACCTGCCCGCCCGGTTCGACGGTCAGCGGGGTGCCGCTGGGAAGCGGCCGCTGGGGGCTGTCCGGAACCAGCGTGGGCGGCGCGTGCTCTCCGAGAGCCGCGGCCAACCGGTTCCTGTCTAGCGTCTCACCCGGGTCTTCGGCGTGGTGCACGGTCCATTCGAGCTCCACGCCGAACAGCCTCGGTGGGCCGTGTTTGAAACAGACCGAGGCCACGTAAGCCTCGGCCTCGGCGCGGTCGGCGAACCTCGCCGGCGCCGGTTGATTACGCAACGCAGTCACGCTGCCACACTCCCCGTGATCGTCTGGCGCGTTCGACGCTACACGCGGGGTCTGACAGTTGCAGCCCTCAAATCCTTACGAATCAAGTGATGTGCCCGTGCGCACGCGTGCACACGGGCACATTTCTCACCAGTTGACTACGCGGTGGCCCGAGAGTCCGGCACTCCGGCGTAGCCGGGCAGTTCGACCCCGTTGATCGCGCGCTCGACCACCGCCATGAGCGCGTCCACGTCGGGCTCCGGGCTCGGCTCCGCGTCGGGCCGCGGGACGCGGCCGGCCACGTGCAGGCGGCCGATCTCCTGGTTGGCCTCGACGAACGGGCGCATCCGCGCCTCGTAGGCGGTGAACGCGGCCTCGTGGTCCCAGTCGGCGGCGGCCAGTTCCCCTGCCAGCAGGTAGGCGCCGACGAGGGCCAGCCCGGTGCCGCCACCGGACATCGGCGACGAGCTGAACGCCGCGTCGCCGATCAGCCCCACCCGTCCGTCCGACCAGCGGTCCATCACCACCTGGGCGACCTGGTCGAGGTAGAAGTCCGGGGCGTCGTCCACGTGCTCGAGGATGCGCGGGGTCAACCAGCCCAGGCCGGCCATCTGCTCCCGCAACAGGCGCTTCTGCCCCTCGACGTCGCGGAAGTCGACGTCGAAGCCGGCCGCGGGGAAGGAGAACATCGCCATGGCCCGCGAGGCGTCCTTGAGCGGCCGCAGACCGGCGGAGCGGCCGGACACCTGGTCCTGGTGGTCGATCATCCAGCCGTCCACGCCGAACTCGTTGGGCACGGTGCAGAAGGCCAGCACGAGCCCGAGGTGGCGGAGGTACCGCTCGCGCGGCCCGAAGACCGTCCCGCGCAACGACGAGTGCAGCCCGTCGGCCCCGACCACCAGGTCGAACCGCCGCCGGCCGCCGCTCGCGAAGGTGACGTCGACCCCGTCCGCGTCCTGGGTGAGCCCGGCGATCCGGTCGCCGAAGAGGTACTCGGCACCGTCGCGGGTGTCGTCGTAGAGCACCTGGGACAGGTCTCCTCGCAGGATCTCGATGTCCGCGATGTACCCGTCGCCGCCGTCGTCCTCGGCGCTGTAGGTCTCCAGCACGTTCCCGTCGACGTCCACGGTGTACGCGCCGGCGGTGTCGGTGCGGGCCGCGCGCACGGTCGCGTCCAGCCCCATCCGCTTGATGACCTCCTTGGCCACCCCGCGCGCGTCCACCGCCTGACCGCCGGGACGCAAGCCAGGGGCCCGCTCGACCACGGTCACCTCGGCACCCCGCCGGTGCAACCAGTGGGCCAGCGCGGGCCCCGCGATGCTCGCCCCCGCCACCAACACCTTGCTACCGCTCACCGCGACCCCAGATCGCTCGTCCGGACGACGGTCCGGAGTGTACGGTGATCAACCAGTTTTGCCGGTGAATTGGCAGCTTCTAAGGCTTTGCGGTGGAGAAGCCGGTGAGCTTCGCCTGGCCCACGGCCGCCTTCTTCGCCGCCGCCTCGACGTCGGCGGGCTTCGAGTTCTTGTTGAGTCCCGGCAGGTTCTTCACCTTCACCGCGAACAACGTGAACTCGTACTTGTGCTTGGAGCGCGGGCACGGTCCGAAGAACATCTCGTTGACCGATTTGTCACCCATCGCGCGTTGGTGGGCGCCCTTCAACTCGGGCTCGACGACGTCGTAGCCCTTCTTCAGCCCCTCTGGCAGGCCGGTGGCCGCGGCCGGGATGTCCCAGGCGACCCAGTGGATCTTGTGCCCGCTGCCGGAGCCGGTGTCGACGAACACCAGCGCGTAGGACTCGGCCTTGACGTCACCGCCGGTCCAGGCCAGGGGCGGGGAGATGTCGTTGCCGGGCTTGTGGTCCTGGGCGCACGAGAACTTGTCCGGGATGGCGCCGTTGTTCTTGTACGCCGTGCTGGTCAGTGCCAGCGGGGCCGGAGCGGCGAGAGCCGGTGCCGTGAGTGCGAATGCCGCGGCGAACGAGAGCGCGACCATTGCTGATTTACGCACGAAAGAACCTCCAGGTAATGGGCGGCGGAGGTTTCCCACCATCCCATGCGACCACAGGTGCACTACTGTGCGCAATGCGTTCGCGTATCCGCCGCGCGATCCGTTCGACACGTGTTCACAAGGGAGAACAATGCGGAAATTTCGGCTCGGACTAACCGCGGCGATGGCGTTGACATTCATCGGCACACCTGCGCAGGCCGACGAGGACACGTTCGTCGTGGTCCTCAGGGAGCACATCCTGAGCGCGAATGTCGTCGACCAATACGAGGTGAGTGTTCGTCACACGTATTCAGCGGCACTGAACGGGTTCAGCGCCACGATGACCGCGCGAAAGGCCGCGGATCTCGCGAAGGACCCCGGCGTCGAACTCGTCCAGCGCAACCGGACGCACCGCGTCAGCGACGCGCAGAACAACCCACAGGCGTGGGGGCTGGACCGGATCGACCAGCGCACGCTGCCGTACGACCAGACCTACTACTACTCGACGGACGCGGCGAACGTGCACGCATACGTCGTCGACACCGGCGTCCGCGCGACGCACCAACAGTTCGAGGGCCGCGTCAAAGAAGGCTTCGACGCCATCGACAACGACACCAACCCGGACGACTGCCACGGCCACGGCACGCACGTGTCGGGCACGGTCGGCGGCAAGGACCACGGCGTGGCCAAGAAGGTGACGCTGCACGGCGTGCGCGTCCTCAACTGCAAGGGTTCCGGCACCACCGAGCAGGTCGTCGCAGGCATCGACTGGGTCACCAGGAACGCCGTCAAACCCGCCGTGGTCAACATGTCGCTGGGCGGCGACGCGGACGCCGTGCTCGACGCGGCGGTCGAGAGGTCGATCGCCTCCGGCCTCACCTACGCCATCGCCGCCGGCAACTCCAACGACGACGCCTGCGCGGACTCGCCCGCCCGTGTGCCGGCCGCGATCACGGTCGGCGCGACGGCACGCGACGACAGCCGGGCGTACTTCTCGAACTACGGCACGTGTGTCGACGTCTTCGCGCCCGGACTGGGAATCCTCAGCAGCTGGAAGGACTCCGACACCGCGACGCTGGTCGCCGGCGGCACGTCGATGGCCTCACCGCACGTCGCCGGCACGGCCGCGCTGTACCTCGCGAAGAACCCCGCGGCCACCCCGCAGCAGGTCCGCGACGCTCTGGTCAACGCGGCGACACGTGACAAGGTGACCAACCCAGGACCCAACTCCCCCAACAAACTCCTCTTCACCGACCACGGCATCGAGCCGCCGGCGCCCATGCCCGGTTGTGGCCGCAAGTCCAACGACAACGACGTCGAGATCCCCGACGCCGGCGAGTACGTCGGCACGGCGATCCGGTACGCGGGCTGCAAAGGCAACGCCCCCAAGGCCGCGAGGATCGAGGTGAAGATCAACCACTCCGCGCAGAGCGACGTGCGGATCGAGCTCGCCGGGCCGAGCGGCCGGACGTACCTGCTGAAGGCGAACGGCACGGGCACGAAATTCCAGCCCGTCTACACCGTCGACCTGTCCAGCGAGACCAAGAACGGCACGTGGCAGCTCCTCGTCCGCGACCGCTCGGAAGGTGACGCCGGGGTTCTCGACAGCTGGGCCATCACCCTGCCCAAGAAGTAAAGCGAAAGGCGGGGCCTCCCCGAAAGGAGGCCCCGCCCGTTCAGTTCACGATCAGGTGGAAGCGTTCGAACGCCCGCGCAACACGGTGTTGGCGGTGGACGCGTTCTTGATGGCCGTCTCGATCTGCGCCATCGTGGACGAGGAAGTGATTCCGGGAACCGTGGCGGTGTTCAACGCGTACAACGTGAACGTGTACGGGTTGGTGGAGCCACCGGGACACGGCCCGAAGAACTTCTGCGAATTCGCACCGGAGCCCATCGCCTTCTGCTTCGCCGCACCCTGGCCGGGCACGTTGAAACCGGCACCGAGATTCTCCGGCAGCGAACTGGCACTCGAAGGAATGTCCCAGATCGCCCAGTGCAGCTTGTTGCCGTTGTTCACCCGGTCGGCGAACACGATGGCGTAGGCCTGAGCACCGGAGGAAGCACCCCACGCGAACGGCGGCGACGGGTCCTGGCCGGGTGAGCCGTCACCGGCGCACGTGTACTTGGCCGGGATCATCGCGTTGTCCGCGAACGCCGACGAGCTCAACGCGAACCCGCCGCCGCCACCGCCTTCGTAGACGATGTCGATGTGCAGGATGCGGTCGTTGCCCGCGCTGCCGTCCTTGTCCGCCGACGTGGTCAGCCAGATGTCGCCGTCCCGGTCCACCTCGACCGTGCGAAGCCGGCCGTAGGTGCCCTGGAAGTAGATCTGCTGCTCCACCAGGTTGGACGAGGAGTCGATCCGCATCCGGTAGATGCGCGAGCCGACGGTCGTGGCCACGAACACGTGGTCGTTGATGATCGTCAGGCCCGACGGCGACGCCGAGGACGTCGACCAGGTCTTCTTCGGCGGGATCGTGCCCGAGCAGGAACCGGAGGTGCCTTCACAGCCGGGCCAGCCGTAGTTGCCGCCCTTGGTGATCAGGTTGACCTCGTCCTGCGACGAGTTGCCGAACTCCGAGGCCCACAGACGGCCCTGCGAGTCGAAGTCGAGACCCTGCACGTTGCGGTGGCCGTAGCTCCAGATCGCCTTGCCCGAGAACGGGTTGTCGGCCGGGATGGAGCCGTCGGGGTTGACCCGCAGGATCTTGCCCGCGTTGTTGTTCATGTTCTGCGCGTTGCTGCCGTTCTGCGCGTCACCGGTGGAGATGAACAGGTAACGCCCGTCCGGGCTGAAGCGCAGCCGGCCGCCGTTGTGGAAGCGGTTCTTCGGCACGCCGTCGAGCAACGTCGTCCAGTTGGACAGCTGCGCGCCGTCGAACTGCGCCCGCACCAGCCTGTTTCCGCCGGAATACGTGTGATAGACGTAGATGAACCGGTCGGAGGCCCAGTTCGGGGACACCTCGATGCCGAGCGCGCCGCCCTCACCACCGGTGCCCTGAGCGCCGGGAACCTTGCCCAGCACCGTCTTGGTGCCGCCCTCGGTCACCCGCAGGATGTTGAACGACTCGCGCTCGGTCACCAGCGCCGACCCGTCGGGCAGGAACGCGAGGCCCCACGCCACGTCGACCCCGCTGGCGATCGTCGTCACCGTCCCGGGGTTCGGCACACCGGTGCCACCACCCTGGCCGGGCTTGACCACGATCTCGTTGGAGAACGCCGAGAGGTTGCCCGCCGCGTCCTTGGCCCGCACACGAGCCCGGTACTCCTGGCCGTTGGTCAGACCGGCGACGGTCGCCGAGGTGGCGTTGCCGTCCGCGGTCTGCTTCAACGCGCCGTCGAAGTGGATCTCGTACCCGGTGACGCCCACGTTGTCGGTAGAGGCGTTCCAGGCGATGGACACACTGGTCGTCGTGGCGCCGGTGGAACGCAGGTTGCCCGGCGTCGTCGGGGCCTGACCGTCCGGCGGCGCGGGCTGGGTGCGGCCGGGAACGTTGTTCGAGGCCTGGGAAACGTTGCCCGCACGGTCCTTCGCGAACACCGTCCAGTCGTACTCGCGGTCGGCCTGCAGACCGGTCGCGGTGCCCTCCAGCACGTTGCCGACGCTCGTGACGAGCTGGCCGTGCTGGTAGATGTCGTAGCCGGTGACACCGACGTTGTCCGTGGCCGCTTCCCACTTGAGCGTCACCGAGTTGTGCGTCGACGACACGAACTGCAGGTTCTTCGGCGGCGTTGGCGCCTCGGTATCCGGCGGACCCACCAGAACCGCGGTCAGCTTGTCGGCGTTCGGGCCGCCGTTCGCGGTGGTCGCGGTCGCCTTGATCTTGTTGGCACCGACCTTCAGCGTCACCTTGGCGGTGCGCGTCTGCCACGTCGTCCACGCGCCGGTGCCGGGGAACGACACGGTCTGCGCGCCGGCGCCGTCCACGGTCACGCTGACGGGCCGGTCGGCCGTCGTCCCGTTGGCGTAGCGGAAGGTCAGTTCGTGCTCGCCACCCTGATCAGCCGTGATCGTGTACTCGACGGACGAGCCGACCACGTTGTTGTAGTTGACGAAGCCCGTGCCGGAGAAACCCGCGTGGTTGGACTCCACGACGCCCTGCGAGATCGTGGCGTTCTCCGCTTCCTGCTCGAGAGCGGGAACGGCGTTGATCTCCTCGACCTCCAGGTAGTCGAGGTTCGGCCCGCCGGTGGCACCCGTGGACGTGAGCCGGATCTTGTTCTCGCCCGCGTTCAGGTTCACGGTGTTCTCGGCCGACACCCACGTCGTCCACGCACCCGTGCCCGCGAAGGCGCGCTCGTCGACCGCGAGGCCGCCGTTGACGCTCACGTCGACCGGGCGGTTGTCCGCGGTTCCGTTGGCGTAGCGGACGACCAGCTTCGCCTGGCCCGCCCGCGCCGCGGTCACGGTGAACTCGACCGAGCTCCCCGCGACGTTGTCGACGTTGACGAACCCGGCACCGGAGAACCCGGCGTGGTTCGACTCCACGACGCCCTGCGAGATCGTCGCGTTCTCCGCTTCGTACCGGATCGGCGCCGCGAGGGCCGACTCCGGTACCGACATCACTGCGATGGTTGTCGCGAACGCAACACCCATTGTGCCGAGCGCGCGTAACGCCCGGCCTCTGCTCGGTGCCACTGTTGTGCCTCCCACAAGACGGGTAGGGGGATCACTCCATGCGGCGGCGGATTCAGTTATTGGATAGAAACTTTCCTAACTGTCGCGCAGATCACACCACCACGTGACATCTGGAGTCAACCCCTTCCCGGAACTGCTGGAAAGCGCTTACCACCAACCCGTGACACTGTCCGTTACCTGTCCCGGTTCTCGGCCAGAGCGGCGATGAGATCCGAGACCGTGCGGCTGAGCAGCAGATCGACCACGTGGACGCCTGTGGACTCACGCCGCTGCCACCCCAGGCGCTCGGCGAGCGTCGACAGCTTGATGATCTCCTGCGTGTCCATGGCGGTGGAGGATATTGGTGCCGCCGCGCGCGTTCGCGCAGGCCCGGCCGATGATCCACACGAAAGGGATCGCCAGGAAAGATCACACCGATGGACGTGTCCAATCCGTACGTACGGATTGGATTTCCCACCCTCGCCCTGCGACCATCTACCGGTGCCCAGGGTCAGTCAGGACCACCTAGACGCCCGCCGCCGTCAGATCCTCGACGGCGCGCGTTCCTGTTTCGCGCGTCACGGCTACGAGGGTGCCACGGTACGCCGTCTCGAAGAGGCGACGGGGCTCTCCCGCGGTGCGATCTTCCACCACTTCCGCGACAAGGAATCGCTCTTCCTCGCACTGGCGGAGGACGACGCGCTCCGGATGGCCGACGTGGTGGCCGAACAGGGCCTCGTCCAGGTCATGCGCGACCTCCTGGAAGAACCGGAGAAACGGGACGAAGCGCACGCGGCGGACTGGCTGGGCACCCGCCTGGAGGTCTCCCGCAGGCTCCGCACCGACCCGGACTTCCGTGCCCGGTGGGCCGAGCGCAGCGAACAGCTCACCGCGGCCACCAGGCAACGGCTCATCCGCCAGCGCGAGGCCGGCAACCTCCGTGACGACGTCGACGTCACCGTCCTGACCAACTTCCTGGAACTCGTCCTCGAAGGCCTCGTGTCGCACCTCGCCATGGGTCTCCCGGCGGACGACATGGAGCCGGTGCTCGATCTGGTCGAAGAAACCGTGCGCCGCCACCGCCGCAGCTCTTGAAGCTTCTTCACGTAGCACGCAATGTGGACACATGCCGTCCACGCTGAAGACCGCCACACAGTTCTTCGCGCTGCGCACACTCGTCCGCGGCTACGCGCTCCTGGGTGACCCGTACGCGGGTGTCATGGCCTCGCCGCCGGACCGCGATCCGTACCCGATGTACGAGAAGGTGCGCGCGAAGGGCGACATGGTCCGCAGCCGCATGGGCGCGTACGTCACGCCGTCCCGCGAGATCTGCGACTCGGTGCTGCGCGACAACAGGTTCATCACCGCCACGTTCGACGAGGCGTCGATGGTGCCGATCACGCTGGTCAAGGATGGCGAGAAGATCGTCAACCCGGTGCAGGACTCGTTCCTGATGATGAACCCGCCCACCCACACCCGGCTGCGCAAGCTCGTCCAGCCGTTCTTCACGCCGCGCGCTTTGAAGGACCGCACCGAGTCCATCAAGCGGATCGTCACGAACTACCTCGACCGGCTCGACGACCGGTTCGACGTCGTCAGCGAGTTCGCCTCACAGGTGCCGATCCAGGTGATCGCGGACCTGCTCGGCGTGCCCGACGACCACAAGGAGATCTTCGCCCGCTGGGGCAGTTCGCTCGCCGAGACGCTCGACGGCGTGTGGTCGCACAAGCAGCTGAAGAACCTGCACGCCACCATCATCGAGTACAACGACTTCATCGACGTGCTGATCGACGAGCGCCGCCGCAACCCGAAGGACGACATCGTCAGCCACCTCGTGACGCGGCACGACGACCTCAGCCGCGAGGATCTCGTTGCCACCACGGGGTTGTTGCTGTTCGCCGGGTTCGAGACGACGGTCAACCTGATCAGCAACGGCGTGCTGAAGGCGTTCGAGAACCCGCACACCGTCGCGCCGCTCGCGCAGAGCCCCGAGTACGCCGAGGGGTTCGTGGAAGAGGTGCTGCGGCTCGACCCGCCTGTGCAGTACACGATCCGCTGGCCGAAGGAACGCCTGGAGCTGGCCGGAGTGTCCCTCCCGAAGGGAATGCCGGTGATGCTCATGCTGGCGGCGGCGAACCGGGATCCGCGTGTTTTCGCCGACCCGCTCAAGTTCGACCCGACGCGGTCCAACGCGCGTGAGCACCTCGCGTTCTCGGCGGGCATCCACTACTGCATCGGCGCGGGCCTGAGCCGCATCGAGGGCGCGGTCGCGTTGCACGAGCTGTTCAAGCGCTTCCCGAACCTCGCGCCGGACGGGCCCGTGGCGCGCAGGAAGTCGAAGCTGATCCGCGGCGCGTTGCGACTTCCGGTGCGGGCGAACGAAACCGAACGGTCACTGGCGGTGAAGTCGACCTGACATGGGGCGAAATTCGTCGCAGCACGTGCTCGACTTCACCCGCCTGGAGCAATGTTCGTGCCCCAATGACACATCTGCGTAGTGCATCCTTGTAAGTGAGAGGGAGACCCGCCGCACCGCCGCCGCGACGGGCCTCCCTCTCACCTTGTCCAAGGACCTACTCGACCCCGGACATCAGCTTCCGGATCGCCGGGGCCGCCAGCGCGAGACCGCCGCCGAGGACCACGGCCGCGCCACCGAGCGTGAGGAAGTACGCCGAGGGGCTCGTCGTGTAGAACTTCACGAGCTGCGCGGCCACACCGGTACCGGCCGAGCTCGCCAGGAACCACAGGCCCATCGTCTGCGACGCGAACGCCCTGGGCGCCAGCTTGGTCGTGACGGACAGGCCGACCGGCGACAGCATGAGCTCACCGGCGGTCATGATCAGGAACATCAGCACCAGCCAGAGCGGCGTCACCTTGCCGTCGGCCGCCGAGTTGCTCGCGAAGTACATGAGCACGAACGACAGACCGACGAGCACCAGCGCACCGGCGAACTTGCGCGGCGTGGACGGCGCGCGGTTCGCGAGCTTCACCCACAGCAGCGCGAAGACCGGCGCCAGCAGGATGATCATGATCGGGTTGATCGACTGGAACCAGGCGACCGGGAACTCCCAGCCGAACACGTGGTTGTCGACGTGCGAGTCGGCGAACTCCGCGATGACGGAGGCGCTCTGCTCGAAGATCAGCCAGAACATGGCGGCCGCGATGAACAGCGGGATGTACGCGACGACCCGCGGGCGCTCCTCCGGCAGCGTCTTCTTGCTGCGCAGCATCACGGTGAAGTAGCCGACCGGCAGCACGATGGACATGATGCTGATCATCAGGATCACGCCCTCGACGCCACCGAGGAAGTACGACACCACGCCGAGGCCGACGATCGCGACCGCGATCAGTCCGATGAGGCCGTAGACGCGGCCCTTCTCCTGCGAGGGCAACGGGTTCGGCGCCACGGCGGCGGAACCGCGCAGGTTCTTGCGGCCGATGCGGTACTGGATCAGGCCGAGCGCCATGCCGACCGCCGCGACGGAGAAGCCGGCGTGGAAGCCGATGCCGTCCGCGAGCGCGCCGGTGATCAGCGGCGAGACGAAACCGCCGATGTTGATCGCCATGTAGAAGATCGTGAAGCCGGCGTCGCGACGGTTGTCGTGCTGCTCGTAGAGCCCGCCGACGACCGTGGAGATGTTCGGCTTGAGCAGGCCCGTGCCGAGCACGATGAGGACCAGGCCGAGGTACACGCCCGCGAGGCCGATCGGCAGGGCCAGCGAGATGTGGCCGAGCATGATCAGCACACCGCCGTAGAACACGGCCCGCTGGCCGCCGAAGACCCGGTCGGCGAGCCAGCCGCCCGCGACACCGGACATGTAGACCGCGGTGCCGTAGATGGCCACGACGGACAACGCGAGCGTCTTGTCGACGCCGAGACCGCCCTCGGCAGCTGCTGTCCACAGGTAGAGGCCGAGGATGGCCTTCATGCCGTAGAAGGAGAACCGTTCCCACAGTTCGGTGAAGAAGAGCGTGGACAGGCCCCGGGGGTGCCCGAAGAAGCCTTTGTCCTGCTCGGAGATGCTGGCGCTAGGGGCGCTCAAGGCCATCGTCCTCTCGTGTCAACGATGTCACGGCGGATCGGTGCACATTACGCCGAACGCTCGTACGGTTGGAAATTCGGGTTGCGTCCAAGTGGTCCAACTCTCATCCCGGGGTGCGCTTTTGAGTGAGGTTTGATGCACTGCTGGGATGGACTTGATCCAGGCGCACGGAGTGGCGATGACCGAGTTCGACCGGCGGGTCCGGGAGATCGCGCCCGACCAGTGGGTGCTCGGCACCCCCTGCCGGGAGTGGTCCGTCAGAGATCTGGTCGGCCACCTGGTCTACGAGCAGCTCTGGGCCCCGGAACTGCTGGCCGGCTGCACGGTCGCCCAGGTCGGTGACCGCTTCGACCACGACAACCTGGGCGGCGACCCGCTGGTGTCGTGGGTGGTCGCGGCCGCGGCGGCGCGCGAGGCGTGGCTGGAGCCGGACGCGTTGACGAAGTCCGTGAGCGTGTCGTCCGGAACGCTCGACGCCGAGGAGTACTGCTGGCAGATGACCACGGACCTGGCCGTGCACGCGTGGGATCTGGCGCGTTCGATCGGCGCCGAGGAACGAATTGATCCTGAGCTCGCCTCGACTGTTTTGGCTTACGTCGAACGAAACATCGAGGAGTGGAGCGAAAGTCCGTTGTTCGACTCACCGGTACCGGTCGCAAAGGACGCGGACGACCAAACGCGCCTGATAGGACTGTTGGGACGTAAGCCTTAGGCCCTTGACACCTGCAACTCCGGTTGCGCAGAGTGATGCCACCGCCGCTTTCAGTCAGGAAACTTCCCTGTCGAAAGAGGTGGCAATGCGCAAGCTCGCCCCAGGGCTTTTCGCGGTGTCCGTGGTCGTGGCTTCCGTCCTGGCATCCCCCGCCGCCCAGGCTGCCGGCCCCAGCGCCTCGCAACTGCTCGCCAAGCTGACGTCGTGCCAGCAGATCTCCAGCGGCAAGTACCGGTCCGACTCCGAGACGGCCGCGAACATCCCGGTCTGCGGCAAGAACGGCGCCGTTTGGTACAAGGCCGACCTGGACATCGACTGCGACGGCCAGCGCACGTCGAAGTGCAACGAGAACACCGACCCGTGGTTCCAACCCGACACCGCCTTCCACGACTCGAAGGGCAAGCCGCTGGTCGCGGACAAGCTCCCGTACGTCGTCGTGCCGTCAGCGAGCGGCACGTGGGACTACCGCAAGTTCGGCATCCAGGGCGGTGGCGTCGTCGCCATCATCTACAACAACAAGGTCGAGTACGCCGTGGTCGGCGACACGGGCCCGAAGGCCATCATCGGTGAGGCGTCCTACGCCGCCGCGGTGAACCTGGGCATCAATCCGAACCCGGAGAACGGCGGGACCGACGGCCCGGTGCACTACCTCTACTTCAAGAACTCGAAGGTGTCCCCGATCGAGGACCACGGCAAGGCCACGTCCCAGGGTGAGGCCCTGGCCCAGCAGTTCCTCAACGCGAACTAGTCGTCGTCGACGCCGTCTTGAAGCGCCCCGCCACGCATCCCCCTCTGCCTCCTGCGTGGCGGGGCGCTCCTCCCCCGAGCACGGTCACCCTGATCCCCCCGGACTGGCTGACCGCACCGCATTTCTACAGGTTGATCGTTGTCCGGTGTCGGGGCTCGAACACCGGACAACGACCTCCGGACAACGTTTTGGTCTCCCCGCCCCAAGGCGTCACAACAGCGTCGGCCCCGACGCAGGATGCGCCGGGGCCGACGGGTGCCGGACGGATCAGCCGACGTGTGATCGACGTCCGCACCGGTGGTTGGTCGTGGGTGGACCGCTTCAGCACCTTGCCAGGCGCCCGTGACCGGTCCCTGAACGTCAGATGACCTTCTGCTCCAGAGTGACGCACCTGATACCGACCGCGTCGAGGTGCTCACCGACCCGGACGAACCCGGCGCTCTCGTAGAAGCCCAGGTTCTCGTCACTCCCGGCCCCGGTGAAGAGCCACACGACTCTTACCTCCTCCGGGGTCCGCGTGCTGATCGCCTCGAGGAGACGCCTGCCCACTCCGCCGCCCTGCACGTCGGGCGCGACCGCGAGCCGCGCGACCTCCATGCGTTCGCCGTCCACACGGCTGCGCACCGACCCCACGAGCCGAGCCCCGTCGAACGCCCCGAACGCGGGCGTGCCCTGCGCGAGGTGGTTCCTGATCTCCTCCAGCGTCTCGACGAGCGGCGGCAGATCCCACGCCCCGTACCGGCGGGCCTCCTGGAGGTACGCGGCACGCTGGATCGTCATGACCTCACCGGCGTGCCGCGGTCGCAGTGGTCCGATGTGGACGTTCACGGCCCGGTGACCCCCGGCGTCCAGCTCTCCGGCAGACCGCTTTCCGTCAGGACCAGCTGGTGCTCGTGGAACCCTTGCGGCGCGTCGGGCTGCCACGGCCACTGCCCCTGCGGCGTGGGCACGATGATCTGCACCGCCGCGAACTCCGACCCGTCGTAGAGCAGGTACGCACTACCGAAGAACTCCGGGTAGAACCCCTTGTACACCCGCTCGAACGTGACCGGCACACCCTCGAAGAAGTCGTCGTAGAGCTTCCCCATCACGAACCGCTCGCCGCCACTGGCCCGCCGCACGTACATGTTGATCAGGTTCTCGCCCATGCCCTGCGGCAGCCCGATCACCACCGCCTCGGCCACCCCGAACCGCCGCCACGCCCCCACCGAGAACACGTACCCGGCACCCTCGGCGTCCGGGTTCACGACGATGTTCGTGTGACCGTGGAGGTCGGCCGCGGAAAGCAGCCGCGCCCGCAGTTCGAATTCCTCGTCAGAAAGCACGCCACCAGCCTACGACTTGGAGATTCTCCAAGACTCCCACCTTCAGGCAGATTTGAGGCGAAACGATGGAGCCGGCGGGGCCGGGCGGCCTACTTTCCCCGCATGCCCAAGAGATCGTCCAGTGTGGTGGGCCGCGAGTTCGGCAACGGCGTCCGCAAAGCCATCGAGCGCACCGGCCTGACCCAGCGCCAGCTCGCCAAGCTGCTCGGCTGGCAGGAAGCCAAGATGTCCGACCTGCTGGCCGGCAAAGGCGGCGTGACCGAACTGGAAGTCGCCACGCTCCTCGCCTACTGCCGCGTCCCACTCGAGGAACGCGAACGCCTGATGGCGCTGTTCCACGAGTCGGGGAACGTCTACCTGCAGATGCCCGAGGACGGCCTGCCCGACCAGGTTCGCACGCTGATCGAGCACGAGAAGGCCGCCAACGAGATCACCTGCTGGTCGATGATCCTCGTCCCCGGATTGCTCCAGATACCTGAGTACGTCAACGCGGTCACCGAGGCAGCGCCCATTGAGGCCGAGGACGTCCCCACGGTTGCGGCCGCCCGGATCGCCCGCGCGGAGATTCTCGAGTACACCCGGACGTTCACCTTCTACGTGCACGAACAGGCGCTGTGGCTTCCCGTCGGCGGTGAGGAGGTGTGGCGAGAGCAGTTGGCCCACCTGCTGCGGCTGTCGGTGCGGAAGTACATCACCATCCGGATCGTCCCCAGATCGATCGGCATGCATGCGGGCACGTCCGGCGACTTCCGCTTGATGAAGTTTCCGAAGTTCCCGCCGCTCGTCTACATCGAGAGTCTCAAGTGCTGCTTGTTCTTCGATGACAAGGAGACCGTCGACGTCTACGAGAACATCCTGAAGGACCTCGCTGCCGTCGCCCTGGATGAGGAACAATCGC
>NZ_JAXAVW010000040.1:0-114374 GCF_033949945.1 Lentzea miocenica | reverse complement strand
GCCCGAACCGGTCAGGAATCGAGAAGCCCCGTGACCGGCGTCGCTCCTAACGTTGTCCACAACAGCGGTCAACGACCTGGGAGGACGAGAAAGATGAGCAGCACCAAGGGGATCCGCAAGTTCCACCGCGTGGTGAGCATGTTCTTCATGGCCACCGTCGTGTTCACCGCGGTCGCGCTGACCGTGGACAACTCCGTGGTGTGGGTGTCGTACGTGCCGCTGCTGCCGCTGTTCGTCCTCATGGGCACCGGCGTCTACATGTGGTTCCTGCCGACGATCGCCAAGCGCCGCGCCCGCCGCGCAGCTGCGGCCTAGCCCTCCAGCCGGTTCTCCAGGTGCGTGAGGGTGGCGTTGAGCGCCACCCCGTACACCGCGATCCGGCACGCCAGCCGCCAGAGCGTCGCGTCCGTCGGCGCCACGGCCAGGCTGACCACCAGCTCGCGCACGAGCCGCCTGGTCTGCGCGACCAGCACGCCGACGCTCTCGGTGATCTCCGCGAACGCCGCCGACACCGAGCTGAGCCCCCGGATCGCCTCGATGTTGTGGCCCATCAACCGGAGATGTTCCTCGGCACCGGCCCAGCCCGGCACGTCGTGGTCGAGGAAGCCCGCGAGCTCGTTCGCCATGTCGCGCTGCTCAACCGCGATGTTGTACCAGGTCAGAGCATGCGCGGTGATCACGTCCGGCCGTCCGGTGAGCTCGTCCAGGACGTCCTTGAGCGGCCCGATCCGCTCCATCGCCGTCGCGGCGGTCTCCTCGACCTGCGCGATCAACGACGGCAACGCGGCCTCGCGCACCGGATCCGGTTCCGGCCGCTTGACGCCGTAGAGGTCGCACAACCCGGCCACGATGAGGCGCAGGTTCTCCTCCACGTACTCGACCAGCTCGTCCTGCCTGGCGTGCTTCTCCAGAACGGTCTCGACGACCCACCGGCACAGCCGCCCGTACACGACCTCGTCGCCGACGACGACCGCGCTGGCCCGGTGCACGGCCACGAACCGCATGCGCACCGCCTCGATCTGAGCGGCGTGACGCACGATCTGGCCGGACACACGGGACTCCCTCGACTCAACATCCCCTCACCCGGCAACGTTAGTGGTGACAGGGGGTGAGCAATGGCAGAACCACGGCGCGGGATCGCCGGCGTCGCGATCGCCGCCGGGATCCTCATGATGCTCTTTCAGGCCGAAGCCGTGGTGGTGGCGACCAAGGTCACCTTCGACCTCGGCACGCCCGGCGTCTACCTGTTCGCCGAGGAGCCCTCGTGCGGCGGCCGCAGCAGGGCCACACCGTGCAGCAGCTGGGACGGGACGTTCACCAGCGACGACGGCAAGGTGACCCGCGCCGGCGTCGGCCTGGCGGGCCAACTGCCGAAGGGCTTCGCCAAAGGCGACAGCGTCCGCGCGTTCGAGGTCGGCGACCCGAACCAGGTGTACTCGCCAGAGGCGAAGCACGGCGACATGATCTGGATGTACTACATGATGGGTGGCATGGGTCTGCTCGCGGTCGTGCTCGGGAGCTGCTACCTCTGGTGGTACCGCAACCACGACTAGGCGCGGTGCGTTCCCCTTCTTCAGGGCTTGACTCTGCACCACGGTGCAGAGTCCATCGTGATCGCCATGGAAACCTCCGTGGCCCGCTGGGGCAGGGCCGGCGCGCTGTACGACCTCGTGGCGAGCATCGCGTTCGTCACGCCCTGGACCGCCGGCCTGGTGCTGGGCCTGTTCGCCGCGGTCCACCAGGCTCTCGGCCTGCCCGGCACCCCACCGGCCCGTCCCGACACGATGACCCTGTTGTTCGCCACGCTGTTCGGCACTGTGGTGGTGATGTGGTCCATCGCGCGGTGGCGGCGGCCCGAGCCGTTGCTCATCACCATCGACACGGCCGGTCGGGCGTTGTTCAGCCTGTGGTTCGCGTGGGCGTTGTGGAACGGGCAGACGCCGGTCCTGGCCGTGTTCCTGGTGCTGGAACTGTTCTGGGGCGTCGTCCAGCTGCGCGCCCTGCTCCGGAGGTAGTTTCCGGTGGTGCGCATCTCCGAACTGGCCCGCGCCGCCGGCGTGGGCATCAGCACCGTGCGGTTCTACGAGCGCCGCGGCCTGGTCAACCCCACCACCCGCACCTACGGCGGCTACCGCCACTACGACCAGGAAGCCCTGAAGCGGCTGAAGTTCATCCGCCGCGCGGCACGTCTCGGCTTCACCCTCACCGAGGTGGAACAGATCCTGGCCGTGTCGAGCTCACCCGATCTCGCCGACCTGGACGGGGTGATCACCGGGAAGGTCGCCGAGATCGAGGACCGGATCCGCGACCTGGACCGCGTGCGCCTGGCGTTGCTCGACGTCGCCGCCAACGGTGTTCAGGAGCAGTGCCCGGTGCTCGCGGCGCTGAGCGACTGAGCGCGCAGGGCGTGGTGCTCGGCGGTGAACCACGCCAGGGCCTGCGCGAAGTCGTCGACGCCGGTGTCGTGGATCTGGGCCAGTTCGACAGCGAAGGCGCGCAGGAGGTCGTGCAGGACGTAGCGGCCGGGTCTGCGTTCGGCGAGCAGGTGCGCGCGGGTCAGTTCGGAGAGCAGCGGCCGGATCTGCTGCGCCCCGAAGAGCGCGGCGGCGTCCTCGACCGAGACATCATGGCCGGGATGCGTGCCGAGCAGGCGGAACAACCGGGCGGCCTGCGGTCCCACCGCGCGGTACGACCAGGAGAACGCCGTGCGGACGTCCGTGGCCGAGTCGCCGCCGTCGAACGAGTCGAGACCGCCACCCAGTTCGGCGGCGATCACCCGCAACGGGAAGCCGGTGCAGGCGACGCGGGCGGCCACGACGGTCAGCGCGAGCGGCAGACCCGCGCACCGCGCGACGATCTCGTCCGCGGCGGCGGAGTCGGCGATCCGGGCAGCGCCCAGACGATCGGCGAGCAGACCTCGTGAGTCCTCCGCGGACAGCGGATCGACCACGACGGGGTGCGCGCCGTCCGCGGCGACCAGACCGGTCAGCCGGTTGCGGCTGGTGACCAGCACCAGGCACCCCCGGGCGCCGGGCAGCAGCGGCCGGACCTGCTCCGCGTCCCTGGCGTTGTCCAGCAGGATCAGCATTCGCTTGCCCGCCACCGCGTCGCGGTACCGACCGGCCTGCGCGGCCACGCTCGCCGGGACGCGCTCGCCGAGTGCGTCGAGCAGCGTGCGCAACGCCTCGCCCGGCGTTGCCGGTGCTTCGTCCGGGCCGAACGCCCTCAGGTTGACGTACAGCTGCCCGTCCGGGAACCGTGCCGCGACCCGATGCGCCCAGTGCACCGCCAGCGCCGTCTTGCCCACCCCTGCCATGCCGGACACGGCGGCCACGACCGGCGGCCTGCCGGTGAGAACCGCGTCGAGCGCCGTGAGTTCGCGAGCCCGCCCGGTGAACGACCGCGGCGGCGCCGGCAACTGCCTCGGCACCACGACCGGCTGATCCACCGGCAGCGCCAGGTCCGCGGTGAGGATCTTCTGGTGCAGCAGGCGAAGACCAGGTCCCGGATCGGCACCGAGCTCATCCGCCAGCCGCAGCCGGACCTGTTCGTACCGCAGCAACGCGTCCGCCTGCCGCCCGCAGCGGTACAGCGCCAGCATCAGCTGCCCGGCCAGCCGTTCGTCCAACGGGAACGCCGCGGCGGTCGCGTCCAGCTCCGCCAGCAACTCGGTGTGCCGTCCCTGCTCCAGCGCCAGGTCGTTGCGGTCCAGCAGCGCGGCGAGCCGGCGTGCCTCCAGCGCGGACCGCACGGCCGCGAGCCACGGAGTGTCCAAAGTGGAGAAAGGCTCTCCCCGCCACAGCCCGAGCGCGTCGTTGAGCAGCTCGACGGCCTCGTCCGGCCGCACGCGCGCCAGTGCCACGAGGTGGTCGAACCGGTGCACGTCAACCGACATCGGGTCGGCGGTCAGCAGGTAGCCGCCCTGCCGCCCGACGATGCGCACCTCGTCCGGCAGGACCTGCCGCAGCCGCGACACGTACCCGGCGACCGCGTTGCGCGCCCGGTGCGGAACCTGCTCGCCCCACACCCGGTCCACCAGCACGTCGACCGGCACCAGCCGGTTCGCCTCCACCAGCAACACCGCGAGCACACACCTCTGCCGGGAGTGACCGACGTCCACGACCCGGTCACCGACGCGGACCTCGACAGCGCCGAGCAGTCCGAACTCCACCAGCCACACTCCCCTTCAGGAGCCCCGAAAACGGCCGCTGAGCAGCCGATCACACAGTTGCCGAATCCCTGCCGAACACCGGACGTCCACTCTCATTCGCGACAGACCGGTCACAGGGAACCGGTCGTCGGCAGACCTTCGGAGGGCACATGTCCAGGACGTTTCTTCGCCGCATCAGCGCCGCGATCGCGCTGACCGCCGCCGCGGTGGCACTGGCGGGTGCGGGTGCGGGAACCGCGTCGGGCGCCGTCACCTACGACCTGCTCCGCAACTCCAACAGCGCCAAGTGTCTCGACGTGGCCGACGGCAGCCGCGACAACAAGGCCGCGATCGTCCAGTACACCTGCGACGCTTCCAAGACCCACCAGCAGTGGACCCTGGAGCAGGTCGGTGACGGCAGCGGCGCCGTGCGCATCAGGGTCGCGCACAGCGCCAAGTGCGTCGACATCTGGGACGCGAGCCAGGACGCGACCGCGGACGCCACGCAGTACACGTGCAGCGCCACCAAGTTCAACCAGCAGTTCCTGGTGGAGACCACCGCGTCCGGCACGATGAAGTTCCGGGCGCGTCACAGCGGCCAGTGCCTCGAGATCGCCGGCCGCAACTTCAACAACAAGTCGAAGCTGCACCAGAACTGGTGCGTCGACCACCGCGCCCAGGAGTTCGTCATCGGCTGATCGCTCCTCTTACGCGGGTTGTGCCCTGCACCAGGGCACGACCCGCGTTTTCGCGTCCCTGCTCGTAGGCTGATCGGCAGCGGTGGCGAACGGGAGGTCGGACGGTGGCGGAAACGACGGTGGCCGAGGTGATGGCCGAACTGGCCGCGCTGGAGGATCCGAAGGCACGCGCGGTCAACGAGAAGCACGGCGACGACCACGGTGTGAACCTCGGCAAGCTCCGCGCCGTCGCCAAACGCCTGAAGACACAGCAGGAACTGGCGCTGGAGCTGTGGGCGACGGGAGACACCGCGGCCCGGCTGCTGGCCCTGCTGATCTGCCGCCCCAAGGCGTTCTCCCGCGACCAGCTCGACACCATGCTCCGCGAGGCCCGCCGCCCCAAGGTCCACGACTGGCTCGTGAACTACGTGGTGAAGAAGAGTCCGCACGCCGAAGACCTGCGCGAGACGTGGTTCGCCGACCCGGACCCGGTGGTCGCGAGCGCGGGCTGGGCCCTGACGACCGAACGCGTCGCCAAGTCGCCCGGCGGCCTGAACCTCGACGGCCTGCTAGACACCATCGAGGCCGAGATGAAGGGCGCAGACGATCGTCTGCAGTGGGCGATGAACCACTGCCTGGCCCAGATCGGGATCGAGCACCCGGCACAGCGCGCCCGTGCGATCGGCATCGGCGAACGCCTGGAAGTGCTCAAGGACTACCCGACGCCACCGAACTGCACGTCGCCGTTCGCGCCCATCTGGATCAACGAGATGGTGCGGCGGCAGCAGAACGCATAGCTGCGGCGAGAGCGCTCTCACAACGTTCGGCAGCTGTTCTGGTTCTGGTCAACATTCCGCCCGGCGAGGCCGGACATGCTGTCGCGCATGACCGAGCGTTCAGAGATCGGGCGTCGCACGCTGCTGCAGGCTGCCTTCGCCGCACCCGCTGCGGCCGCACTCCTGAGCCCTGACGTCGCCGGCGCGGCCCCTGCCGGCGCCGGCGACGCGAGGTTCACGATCGCGGTTCTGCCGGACACCCAGTACCTCCTGGACGAAGGCGGATCGGATCCGGAACCGGTCCGGGAAGCGCTGCGCAGCCTGGTGAAACGGCGGCGCGAGGCGAACATCGTGTTCCTGGCCCACCTCGGCGACGTGACGGAACACGGCACCGAGCGGGAGATGCGGACCGCCGACTCGGTCTTCGACTCGATCAACGGACAGCTGCCGTACAGCGTGCTGGCCGGCAACCACGACGTGCCGGGCAGCACCGACGACCAGCGCGGTCCCACGCCGTACTCGCGGACGTTCGGACCGGACAGGTTCGCGCGGATGAAGACGTTCGGCGGCTTCGGTCCCGGCGGTTACAACAGCTTCCACGTGATCTCCGCGGGCGGCCGGCGGTGGCTGCTGCTGGCGCTCGACTGGCGAGTGTCCGAGCAGGGAATCCAGTGGGCGCAAGGAGTCCTGGACCAGCACCGGTTGCCCGCGATCCTCACCACGCACGACCTCGTGGCGGGCAGTCCGCAGGCCGAACTGTCGCCACACGGCAACCACCTGTGGGAGAGGCTGATCCGGCGCAACGACCAGATCTTCCTCACGTTGAACGGGCACTACTGGCCGTCCGGACGCACGACGCTGACCAACGACCACGGCAATCCCGTGCACCTGCACATCACCAACTACCAGGAGCGCTACTACGGCGGCGCGGGCATGGTCCGGTTCTACTCGTTCGACCTGGCGCGCAACGTGATCGACGTCGAGACGTTCTCGCCGTGGCTGCTGACCAGGCGCGACACCCTACCAGAAGCCGAGACCGCGGAGCTCGGCGGTGAGATCGACAGGTTCACCGTCGAGATCGACTTCCGCCGCCGGTTCGCCGGGTTCGCGCCGCCGGTGCTGCCCCCGCCACGTCCCGCGCGGGCCGTGCTGGTCAGAGACACCGTGGCGTACTGGCGGTTCGACGCGGAAGGGCTGCCTTCTGCCACCGAGGGTGCGGTGGCGCCGGGGACCGTTGTCCGCGACCTCACCGGCAACGGCAACGACCTCACCGTTCAGCACCTTCGCTCTGCCACTCCGGACGTGCTGACCTGGTCACGCGACCACCACGACGACCAGCCCGCGCACGCCAGCCTGTCGTTCGCCGGTGGCAAGAGCCCCGATCGCGGCGCGATCCTGCGCACGTCCGCCACCGCGCCGATCACCAGCGCGAAGTTCGAGTCGGGCTACACCATCGAGACGTTCCTCAAGCTGCCCAGCCCGTTCATCGGTGATCACGCCTTCATGGGCGTGCTGAGCTGGGAGGGCCGCGCCGGTGACGCGGGCAAGCACAGCGGCTGGTCGGACGACGAACCGACGTGCAGCCTGAACGTGTCGGGCGAGCGGTTCCTGCAGTTCGTCGTCTACCCCGTGCCCGTCGACGCCGACCCCACCTCGTGGAGCCACGCGATCCCGGTCGGCCGGTGGGCGCACGTCGCGGTGGTGAACGACGGCCGCCGCACGACCATGTACGTCGACGGCGCCAAGATCGCGCGCAACGCCGCCGAGGAGTCCAGGGGCATCACCACGCAGGGCAAACCGTTCGTGATCGGCGCGACCCAGTTCGCCCTGCGGTACGGCCAGGGCTTCTACGGCGCGATCGGCGACACGCGCGTCGTCAGCCGTGCGTTGCGCCCGAGCCAGTTCCTGACCGGCTGACGTCAGCGCGCACCGAACGCGGACTGCCCAGCCACCGGAGGCAGTTCGAGCAGCTGACCAGCGACGTCGAGGAACTCGCCGCCGCACTGCCACAGCGCGATGTCGGGGTCGACGACGAACGGGTCCGCCGGGTCCACTTCGCCTTCCGGCACCCGGTAGGCCAGCGCCTCCGAGTCGGAGTACGCGAGCACGGTCTCGTTCGTGCCCCGCCAGACTCGGCGGAACATCACGGCGTTGACGCACGTCATGCGGTCGTGCACGACGGTCCGCTGAAATCCACGCCGCAGCAACAGCTTCATGCACTCTTGGACGCTTCTCGCGTGGTGTGCCAAGTCACCCTGCCCCTGCCGGTACGAACTGCCGATTCTCGCCCGGACCAGAAGCCGCGCCCACCGTCCATCACTCGATCAGGTCAGACGTTTGGGTCAAGTGCACAACGCCGGCAACCCCCGTTCGTGCACAGCGCCCACCAAAGTCGACCGCTTCGGGCGATGGCCAGGGGCCGCCGCATGCGCAAGCCTCTGCCGGTGGTCGACATCCCGGCACCGGACCCGAACGCCCCGCTGTACGAGCGCGCCGCGACGCAGATCCCGAGCATCGCCGAGAAGGTGCTGGAGGCGTTCTTCGCCAGATCAGCGGCCTACCGGCAGCTGCCGCACCAGCTCGTCGACCGCGAGATCACCGAGGCGGTGACCCGAAACCTGCAGGTCTTCCTGCGTGCCCTGCGCGAACAACGGCCACCGGCACCCGAGGAGATGGCCGACCAGATCGCCACGGCCGTGCGCCGAGCCCAGCAAGGCGTCCCACTGGACGTCGTGCTGAGCACCTATCACGTCGCCGCGCACGTGGGGTGGATGTCGATGGCCAGCGTCACCGAAGAGCACGAGGTGGGCGACCTGCTGGCGACCGTGCCCGCGCTGCTGCAGTTCCTGAGCGGCGCCGTGCCCGCCGTCGCCGCCTCGTACCTCACCGAACAGCAAGCCCTCCACGCCGAACGCCGCGAGGCGGGCCGAGCCCTGGTCGCCGCCCTGCTGACGGGCCGCGAAGCCGAGCCGCTGGCCGAACGGATCGGCTTGGAACTCTCCAGCCACTACGTAGTCCTGGCCGTACGAGTAGCACCAACGTCACGGCCAGAGGGCGCCGACGGCCACGACACCAGACTCGCGGCCCAAGGTTTGGTGCGACGCCTACGAGCCGAAATGCCCAAACACGCCCTCTCCGCCTTGGACCACGACGGCGGCACCGTGCTGCTCCCCACCTCGGCGGACACGCTCGACCAGGAACTCACCGACGCCACCGACCTGGTCGGCAAACTGCACATGGCCGCGGGCATCGGCCTGATGGGCGGCATCGCCGCGGCGGAGAGTCGCGAGGACATCCCCACCGCGGCTCGCCAAGCCGCGGACATCGCCGAACTGGTCCAGAAACTGGGCCGCCCGTCCGGCGCGTACGTCCTGGACGACGTGCTGCTCGAGTACCAGCTCTGCCGCCCCGGCCCCGGCCGCAAACGCCTGGCCCGCGTGATGGACCGCCTGGCAGAACACCCGGACCTGCTGCACACGCTGAGGGTGTTCATCAACAGCGACCACAACCGCCACCGCACGGCCGAAAGCCTGCATCTGCACCGCAACACGTTGAACTACCGCCTGCGCCGCGTCACCGAACTGACCGGCTACAACCCGGCCGACCCCGCGGACATCAGGCTGCTCGCCGCGTCACTGATCGTCCACGACCTGCGCCCCTGATCACTTCCGGTAGAAGTGCACGTTGCGCCACTGGTGCTCCGCGTTGTCCGTCTGCAACGTGCCGTAGACGCCGTACTTGAAGTAGTGGTCGCCCTTGGGCCCGTTCTTGGTGTGGACGAGCTTGCCGTTGATGTAGATGGAATAGCTGCCACCGCTGGCAGTGGCGTTGTGCGTGACGTTGACGCGCACCCACTTGCCGTTGATGCCGCTGATCAGGTCCTTGCCGCCGCCCCGCAGGGTGCCGCCGCTCTTCGCGTAGGACCTGATCATCAACGTGGTGGCGCCGTCGCCGTCGTTGCCGAAGATCTGCATGGCGCTCTCGTCGTCCGTGCCCGCGGTGACCTTGAGCTCGCCCTCGAACTGCCGTTGCCCGGTCCGGTAGTTGTCCTGGATCCGTGCCTCGACGCGGTTGGAGCCGTTGTTGAAGAGCTTGAAGGTCTGCACCCCGCCGGACCGCAGGTAGGACCCGCCGGGCCCGGACGCGCTGGTGGTGCTGCTCGGGTAGCTCGTGATCTTGCCGCTGCTCTGGATCTGCAGGTTCCAGGCGGGGTTGTACTCGCTCCACCCGCTGCCCACCGGACCGGCGGAGGCCGTTGGCTGGAACACGGCCACCGTCATTGCGGCTGTACCGGCGATCACCGCGACTCGTCGTGCCAAACGCATTCGTGCTCCTCGTTGCAGGGATACAGATGCGGCGGCGTTGGAGAGTCTGGCGCAGATGAAACAAAAGAGGCGAGTGCTCTGGTGAGCACTCGCCTCTTTTTCAGAACCGAAATTTCGCTGCGATCAGTCGCCGTGAGGGTTCTGGATCGAAACGTGGACGTGGTCGTAGTGACCACCGGTCACACCGCTGCCCGCGGTGTAGTTGCGCCAGCCCTCGGAGGCACGCGCCACGCTCCAGATCTTGCCCTGCCAGATCACGTAGCGGACGTCGAGCCGGTCGGCGTGCTTCTGCAGCCAACGGGCCAGCTTCCAGCCCTGTTCCTTCTGCGCCGTGGACGGGTAGGACCCGATCGCGTTGGAGATCGTGCAGTCGAGAGCGTTACCGGTGTTGTGGTTGCTCGTCGACGACTCGTAGCTGCGGTAGTCGCCCACCCAGCAGTCCTTCTCGCCGGTCAGCGAGCGGATCTGGTCGTCGACGTGCTGCGTGCGCTTCGTGGCCTGGGGCGCACGGGCGGTCGCCGACGGGTGCGGGTTGGTGGCCGGCGTGCCGTAGGAGCCACCGGGAGGCGGGGTGCTGCCGCCGTCACCCAGCTTGTGGGCGGCGTTCTCGTTCTTCAGGTCCGAGTTCAGGTTGGCCTTGGCACCGGCCGCGATCGTCTGCCGGGGACCGGCGTAACCGCTGTTGAAGTACACCGTGACCGGGCCGCTGGTGCGGTTCCAGACAGCGGCGGCGTTGTTCTTCACGCACAGGCCCTGACCATTGCCCGCGCTCTTGAAGTCGTAGCAGCTCGGCTGGTCGTCGCCGTAGTCGGGAACGGACGTGTTGAAGTCCGAAACCGAGCCGGCCTGGTTGCTGTTGAAGTACAGGCAGAACTCGCCTGCCTCACAGGACCCGTTGCGGGCCGTCGCCGCGGAGGCGGTGGCCGCACCGAAGGACACGCTGATCAGCGCGCCCATCATGGCCACAAGGGTGAATTTCTTGAGCACTTTGAGCCCTTCTCGTAATTCCGCGGGATCCGGCCCCCATCGAATTCGCCGGAACCTCACTCGTGCAGAGGAAGCTTCGTTTTCCGCCAACTGAAGGATTGCGAAGTCCGCTGACACTTCACTGACACTCGGAGTCACCGATTGGTCAGGCTGCGTCACCACGGCACCGAGCAGCCAAAACAGGTGGCGCGGGTGCGCGATGATGTTGTCGATGTCCATCCAGCTGGCTTTCGGAGTCACCGCCGGACCCGGGTTGAGCTGCTGGCTCCCCACGTCGGGCGGCAGAGCCGTGTCCAAAACCGGTGCGAACCCGCCGGGCGCGCCCGTCGCCGTCGGCCCGTCCGACGCGGAACCCGAGGCCGTGCGGGAAGCGACCAGGCAGCTCGTCCTGCTGGTCGAAGACGGGCCCGTGGCGGCCGCGGCGGGCGTCGACCTCGGCGGCGGCTTCACCTCCGCGCGGCTGGCCGGCGCCCACGGTGACCGGCGTGACGCGGTGCTCGCGGCGCTGAAGGTCCTCGGCGTCAACGGCGCGCACCGGCTGGGTGACCGGACCGCCGGCCTGGTGGCGATGTTCGGTCCTTCGGCGACCAAGCGCGTCGGGGCGGCCGCGCACACGGCGCTCGGTGAGGAGCGCTGGGCCGCGTTGCACCTGGCCTCGGCCGCGTCCGACCTCCTCGGCCCCGAGCAGCTGGAGCGCGTGCTCGACCTGCGGGCCCCGGACGGGATCGACCCGTTCCCGCGCGGCGCGGCGTCCACGCTGGCCGAACACCTCTCCCGTGCGCTGGCGGGATACCAGCGACCGCGCCGGCTGACGTTGATCATCAGCCTCTGGGACCACGTGTGCGCACACCTGGTCGAACTCCAGCTCCAGGAACGCCGAGCCGCGTCGCAGACCCGCGTCGAGCGGATCGACAAGCTCCGCGAACGCCACCGCACCTACTTCGACCAGGCGATCCTGCAGCACCTGGGCTGGGCGGTCGACGGCGAGCCGACGCTCGCCGCCGCGGCCCGCTGGCGGCCACCGAACTGGTGGGCCGCGGCGGAGCTCCGCCGGTTGATGCAGGACGCCATCGCGGCCACCGCACTGCTGAGGTTCGCCAGGACCCTGTCCGACGAAGGCCTCGCGGTCGCCGCGAAGAAGCACCGCGACGAGCTGGTCGCCGCCAACTCCTGCCTGACCAAGGACGAACGGTCCAGGGCCGCGCGCCGGGTCGAGGGCGGTTACAGCCACCCGGCGCGGCCAGGAAGCTACGTCCACCAGCTGGTCGAGGTGCTGAGTCCGGACAGGAAGCCCACGGCGAAGACCGAGGCCCACGTCAAGACCCGTGCCGCCATGGCCCGCAACTACGGCGTGGTCGTCTTCGACACCGTGACCGAGGTGCTCGCCAACCTGGACGACCAGCCCCTGCACAACTGCTGGGACACCTGCAAGCCGTGGCAGGCGCCCGAGCTGCGCGAATGGCGTGCCCTGGCAGGTTTCTCGCGCGCGCCCGGCAGCTGGGAACAGCCACCGCTGACCGACGCGCACGCCGACGGCCCGGCCCAGCCGCTGGCGCAACGACTCACGGCGGACGCGGCCGCGGAGGAGACACCGCACGACCTGCTCTGGCTCGCCGATCTGGCCGACGCACTGGCGCCGTTCCACGGCAGTGAGCAGGCAACCGTGCGGCACGAGCAGCCCGTGCCATCCCTGGACTACGACCCGCCGGCGCCATCCCCTGCTCTCGGCGGGCCACGAGCCGACTCCGTCCCGCTCGCCGCCGCCGGGGTCGCCCAACTGGTGATGTTCGGGGCGACCCCACCACCTCGCTGCGGCAGCTGGGCGGAGCTCGCGACCGGGGTCAGCGCGGACGCCGTGATCGCCGAGGCGAGCGTCGGCATCTTCCCGATCCCGCCCGAAGTGTCCGCTGTGGACAAACAGGTGGTCGCCGGCCTCACCGTGGAACTGGGCCGTGACCCCAGACAGCTGGCCGAGTGGTCCAGCTACATGGGCAACTGCATCGGCTACCCGTGGTACGCCGACGAAGCACGCCGGGGCCTGTGCGTGCTGATGGCGTTGCGCGAGCCCGCCTCCGGCCGCATCGCCGCCAACCTGGACATCCGCCGCCACACCGGCGGCTGGCACATCCACGAGCTGCGCGCACGGTTCAACGACAACGTCACCCCGGCCCTGCAGAAGCAGGTCAAGCACTGGGTCGACGAGATCCCGGCTCCAGTGCTGATCGCCCCCGAACCGCTGTTGCCCGTCCCGCCGGTGCGAACACGAGGTGGCTCCGCCCGTCGTTCCGCCGCCGGACGCCTGCCGGCCGAGCTCATCCGCGCGTTGACCGCGGCGGTGGAGCACGAGCTGGCCTCAGCCACCTCCGCGCAACGCACCTACGCGACGCTGGCACGCGGCCTCGGACGCCCCGGCCAGCCAGCCGACTTCGAGCCGGAAGCGGCAGTCGTCGCTTTGAAACGCGTGGGCCCAGGCGACCACGTCGACCTTCTCCGCACCGCCCTCGGCGACGGGCTCAGCGCATCGACCCTGTGGCAGGCAACGCGTGTCCGGCCGCTCACCGCCGCGGTGACGAAGCTCGATCCGGAACTGCGCGAGTACGACCGCCTCAGCACGCTCACCGACGGCGCCCCGCTCCCCCGGACCCTGCGCGCGCTCGTCCGCCGGCCGGAAATCGCCCCGGCGTTCGCCCTGGACGTGGTGGCGCGGTCCGTCCGCACGGCCATGGGCCACCTGATAGCCGACGACGCGCTGGCCCGCGCGGTGGCTCACCGCCCCTCGACCGAACTGGTGTGCGCCCTGGCGATCGCCACCACCTGTTCGTCCACAACGGACAACACCGTGCAGGTCGCCGCGGCGAGGAAGGTCTCGGTCCCCGGTTTCCCGGCGAGTGAGCTGAACGATCCGCACGGCCCGTGGCAGAAGGCGCTGTCCGCGGCGGCCGAACTCGGCGCGCCCGTGGAACTGTTCTGGGAACACATCGCCTCGCACGGTCTGCTCGTCCCAGCGGCCCTGCTGGGCAAGGGCGGCTGGCCCGCTCTCTGGAGCCGCGCACACCGCTGACCGTCAGGTTCCATAACGGGCGGCGACGGCGGCGGCACGATCGCGCAGGGAATCACGCAACGACTGCGGGGCAAGGGCTTCCGCGGCCATGCCGAGCTGCCACAGCGCCCACTCGGCATGCCATGAATCCTGGTAGGTCACCTCCAGCCGCAACCACCCGTCCGCATCGGGTTCCTCGGCGCGCACAGCCAGTGCGGTACCCAGCAAGTCGTCCCGCCGCTCCGGCTTCACCCGCACCAGCACGGTGATGTGGTCATCAGCCAGAAACCGCGCGCGACGCTCCCGCCACATCCGGTCCAAATCCACCCGGTTCGGACGCTCTGCGGGTTCCGGCAACTCCTCCGCCGCCAGCACCCGCGACAACCGGTACGTGCGGTCCGCGCCAGATCGCGTGGCCAGCAGATAGCCCCGGTCCCGCACGGTGACCAGCCCGATCGGGTCCACCGTCCGCCACTGCGGCGCCTGGCCCGTCGCGGCGTAGTGGATGCGAAGCCTGTGCCCCGCGAGCACCGCCCGCCGAACCTCGGCCATCGCCGAACCCGGCACCTCCTCCGTGATCATCCGCCGCGACAGCAGATCGGTCTCCGGCTCGACGAGAAACCGCTGGGCCACGTCACGCTGCCCTTCCGGCATCGCGTCGACCACCTTGCGCATGGCCGAGGCAAGTGCCGAGCCGAGCCCGAACGCCCGCTCGCCACGCCCGGATCCGGCCGCCAGCAAGGCGACGGCCTCGTCGTGGCTCAGCCCGGTGAGCTCGGTCCTGAACCCCGGCAGCAACGCGAACCCGCCACGCCGCCCCCGTTCGGCGTAGACCGGCACCCCGGCCGCCGACAACGCCTCGATGTCGCGCAACACGGTGCGAGTGGAGACCTCCAGCTCACGGGCCAGCGCCGGCGCGGTCAGCCGCCCTCGCTGGCGCAACAACAACACCAGCGACACCAACCGGTCGGCACGCATGCGAGAACTCTGCCAGAAAACACGACAAAGGATGTCGTGTTTTCCCTGGAGGCTGATCACCACAACATCAAGATCTCGAACGGAGCAGAAGTGGCAGTGGAACGAACAGCGGTCAACCCGTGGCCGTGGTCCGCGGAGCTGGGCTACCACCAGGGCGAGGTCGTCTCCGGACACACCCGGACCCTGTACTGCGCCGGGCAGGCCGCGATGAGCGCCGACGGCAAACCCCAGCACGCCGGCGACATGGCCGCCCAGCTCGCACTGACCCTCGACAACCTGGAAGCGGTTCTCAGCGAGGCCGGCATGTCCCTGGGGAACCTGGTCCGGCTCAACGTCTACACCACCGACGTCGATCTGCTGTTCCAGCACTACGGCGTGCTGGCCGCACGCCTGGGCGCCGCCGGGGTGGCTCCGGCGTCCACGATGCTGGGCGTGAGCCGGCTGGCGATCCCGGACCTGCTGGTCGAACTGGAGGGGACCGCCGTCGGGTGACCCCGAACGGCTGACACGCGGTCACCGCTGGTGGCCGCGTGTCAGCCGGCCTCAGGACGTCCGGCGATCCACCGCGATCCAGTTCGTCTCCCACGTCGTCCCACCGTCGCCCGAGAACGCCTGCTCGAACCGCGCGGTGTCCGCCCCCTGGCGGAATACGAGGAACCGCACCTTGATCGGCCGGCCGCCCAGCTGGTCGTCCCCGTAGAACGCGCCCACGCCGTCGCGGAACCCTCCGTACACCGCCGGCGTGAGCAGCCCGTCACGCATGCTGACGAAGGTCAGGCTCCACCGCGTCGCCTGGGGCTCGTACAGCCGCAGGTTCATGCCCTCGATGCGCCCGCTCGGCCCCGAGACCTTGAGCTCGACGACGTTCGCCCGCCGGTCCATCAGCGGCCGCACGACGCTGGTTCCCGAGAACTGGAGCCACTCGTCCGCGGACCCCGAGAGCGGCTCGGCCAGCACCCGCACCGAGGTCCGCCAACTCCCGATCTCCCAGTCGAAATCGCGCTGACCATCAGCGACAGTCGTCGAGGCGGAAGGCGTCGAGGCGTCACCCGACACAGCCGTCCCGATCAGCAGGAAGGCCGAAAGGCCGGCAACAAGGATTCGTCTGCATGGCACGGTCATGGCCCGACTATCCGAGCGGAGCGCGGCCGTGAACAAGAAGGCACCTGCAGGTAACCCCTCGCGCCCCAACCCGCTGCCGGGCTGCCCGATGGCCGCGGCCTTCGCCGCGATCGGCGGCAAGTGGAAGCTGACCCTGCTCTACTGGCTGGCCCACGGCGAGTCCCACTTCGCCGGCCTCCGCCGCCGCAGCGCCCCGATCACTCCCAAGGTGCTCGCCGAGCAGCTGCGCGAACTGGAAGCCGACGGACTGGTCGAACGAGTGGTGACCGGACCGGTCCCAGCGCCGGTCATCTACCGCCTGACTCCATACGGGACGACCGTGCTCCCAGTCGTCGAGGGAGTACGGGTGTGGGGTGAGACACACCTGGAACTCACACATGGTGAAACCGCACCACACAAGCCGATGGGCTGCGCAAACGCGATCTTCTAGAACCCGCCAACCAGCAACACGACCAGCAACGACACATCAGAGATCGCGCGAGCGCGCGCGCCCGTGTACGGTGGCACCCATCAGTCAGTCATGGTTCCGAAGTACAGGTCGCCCGTGATCAAGTGTCACGGGCGTTTTGCTGTTTCAGCGTCACCGCGGCCATGGCGGATAACAACCGGTCCCGCATCTGCGGGACCACTCAAATGCTTGGAGTGCACCATGGCCACCGGAACCGTCAAGTGGTTCAACGCTGAAAAGGGCTTCGGCTTCATCGAGCAGGACGGTGGCGGCGCCGACGTCTTCGCCCACTACTCGAACATCGCTGCCCAGGGCTACCGTGAGCTGCAGGAAGGCCAGAAGGTCTCCTTCGACATCACGCAGGGCCAGAAGGGCCCGCAGGCGGAGAACATCGTCCCCGCCTAGTCCTTTGTCAGCCGCCGACACACCGGCGGCAGTCACGGACAACACCAGAGCCCGGCCGGATTCGTCCGGCCGGGCTCTGTCCTGTCCGGAGCATCACCGTCCACAGCGGACCGAACCGGAGACCGGCTTCACACCAGGCCGTGCGACTGGGCGTAGAGGGCGGCCTGGGTGCGGTCACGCAGCCCGAGCCTGCCGAGGATGCGCGAGATGTGGTTCTTCACCGTGCCCTCCGACAGGTAGAGGCGCTCGGCGATCTCCCGGTTGGTGGCACCCGCCGCGACCAGCCGCAGCACCTCGACCTCCCGCACGGTCAGCGGTTCGCGACGGCTGTCGGACCGGTCCAGCACCGCCGCCAGCCGGGCCGCGGCGGCCGGGTCGAACTGGGCCACCCCCGCCGCGGCGAGCTTGACCGCCGCCGCCAGCTCCTGCGAAGGCAGGTCCTTGAGCAGGTAGCCGGTCGCACCCGCGCGCAGTGAGCGCACCACGTAGTCCTCGTCGTCGAACGTGGTCAGCATGACCACCCGGCACGCAGGGGCACGCCTGCGCAGCAGCGCCACCGCCTCGACCCCGTCGATGCCAGGCATCCGCACGTCCATCAGCACCACGTCCGGGGCCAGCGTCACCGCCAGTTCCACGGCCTCGAGCCCGTCCGCGGCGGTGCCGACGACCTCGATGCCGGGCTGCAGGCCCAGCAGGGAGGCGATGCCCTCGCGGATGAGCCGCTGGTCGTCGACGACCAGCACGCGGGTCACGCGGTCCTCGCCACGGGGATCGTCACGGTCAGCCTCGTGCCGGCCGACGTGCTGGCGAGGTCGACCCGCCCACCTGCCAGCGCGACCCGCTCCCGCATCCCGAGCAACCCGAACCCCTCGGCCGCCGCACCCATGCCCCGCCCGTCGTCGGCCACGGTCAGCCGGGCCCGCTCGGCGTCGAGGTCGACCGCGACGGCGATGCACCTGGCAGCGGCGTGCCTGCGCGAGTTGGTGATGCCCTCCTGCGCGGCCCGGTACAGCGCGTGCAGGGCACCGGTGTCGTGGCCGTCGGGGGAACCACTGACCGTCAGGGTCACATCGCCCTGGCCCGCAACGAGTTCGTCGAGGGCGGCGAGCAGGTGAAACGTTCGCAGCGACCGCACCGACTCACGCACCTCGCCCAGCGCCCGCCGCGCCGACTGTTCGGCGTCGAGCACAGCGGCCTTCGCCGTGTCCGGTTCACGGTCGTGGAACGCGGCGGCCTTCTCCAGCAGCACCACGATCGCCGTCAGGTGGTGGCCGAGATCGTCGTGCAGGTCCCTGGCCACCCTGGCCCGTTCCGCCGCGGCCGACAGCTCCGCCACCGTGCGATGCGATTCCACCAGCCGAATCCGCCCGTCGCGCTCGCGCACCGCCACCGCGGCCATCGCGATGGTGAGCACCAGCCCGACGGTGAACATCACCAGATCCGACACCTGCTCCACGTGGTCGTACCAGTCCGGAGTGCTCGCCACGGCCACCGCCACGCACACCGCAGCCAGCCCGATGGCCACACCCCGCCCGAACGCGAAGTACGCGGTAAACGGCAAGAGCAGCAGCAACACCCGCGCCAGCCCGGATCCGTCCACATACGCCACACCCACGTACAGAACCGCCCGCAACACCAGCAGCGCCGCCGCCACCGGCTTCGGCGTGCGCACCGGGTAACGGCGAAACTCGGCGAGGTCCACGGCCACGAGCACCACCAGCCCACCGACCAGCAGCGGCAGCCTGGTGGTACCGAGCCCGGAGACCGCGGCATACACCCCAGCGATCAGCACCGCGGCGCACAGCAGGGGCGAGACCCAGGGCGCCGGTCGCGAGGTGTGCATGCCGCTCAGGCTAGTGCCGAACGCGCAGGCCACACCGCCGCGGAAAGCCACACCAACACCGCCGCGCAGACAACGTGCAACAGCGCGGACCAAGGCGTGTCCGGCAGCGCCGCGAACACCGCCAGCAACGTGAAACTGATCCCGTACCCCCATGCCGGCACCGCGGGAAACACCTTGGCCCGCACCATGGACACCCCGAACAACACGGTGCCGAGCACGAACACCAGCGACGCCGCCTTCAGCACCGCCGTCGTCAGGGCAGCCACCTGCCCCGGCTCCTGGAAGAAGATCACCAGGTTCAACGCGAACGCCACCCCGGTGAACAACCCCAGCCCGAGCATGTTCGCCGCGAAGGCAAACGCCCCGAACCTCCCGGACGCGTGCGCCTGGTGCCCGTGGAACGCCACCACCGCGGGCGCACCGAACGCCGTCCCCAACCCGATCGCCAGACTGGTCGCCGCCGTCTCCCCGGTGAACGCCTCGACCGCCCCTGGCACCCCGATCGACAGGGCGAGAACGCCCCCGCACACCGCACCGAACCTCGGCAAGAAGATCTTGTCATCCGTCACGCCACCGACGCTATGAGCGCACGGACCGTGCCCCGAAGTCCCCGCCGGCCACTTCGGACGTCAAAGGTAATGGTGTGAGGGGTGCCGACCGGCACGTGCAGGTCGCGGATCTTGGCGAACCGGTCCTCAGCCGAGAGGGGTGTCCTTGTCCCGCAAGGCGTCCAGGGCGCGTGCGTACATCCGGGACTTGATCACGCCCAACGTCGGACCGGCCTTGCCCACCTGCGCACGGGCGATCTCCACCGCGGTCGGCCGCACGGCGTCCTCGTCCACCACGCGGTCGACGATGCCGGCGGAAAGAGCGTCGTGGCCTCCGTAGCGGCGGGCGGTCGTCATCGACTCGTGTGCGGTCTGCGGGCTCAACCGGCCCTGGATCAACGCGGACATGCCGGGGGTGAACGGAATGTTGATCTCAGCTTCCGGCAGGCACCAGAAACCACGGTCCCCGCGCATCACCCGGAAGTCGTGCGCCAGCGACAACATCGCCCCGGCAGCGAAAGTGTGGCCCTGGAGGGCGGCCACGGTGATCACCGGCAGGGTCAGCATCCGCGCGAACAACCCGTGCACTGCCACGACGTACCCGTGGAACTGATCGCCGTGAGCGCCCAGCCACTCCAGGTCCAGGCCGTTGGAGAAGAACTTCCCGGTCGCGGCGGTCACCAGGGCGCGGGCACCCTCGGCGTTCTCGACCTCGTCCAGCGCGGCGTTGACCGAGTCGATCCAGTCGGGGTGGAAACGGTTCTCCGAGTCCCCGATGTCGAGGATGAACACGTCGTCCTGGCGTTCGAGCGTGGGCATGTCCGGCTCCTTCGTGTTGCGGGGTCTGACGGGACTTGTCATGCCTCAGAGGTGCGATCGACGCCTGGCCTCCTACGGGCAGACATCCATTACTCGCCAGTAACTTATCCGCCTCACCCCCGTTGCGGGAGGCCCAGCGCCGCGAACGCGTTGCGAATGCCCTGCTCGAGGAGGTCGTCGGAGAGTTGCCGGTCAGCGATGGCGCGGGACAGTTGCAGCGTTCCGACCATCAAGGCGTAGACGCCGAGGGTCTTGACGCGCGCCGACGGCGGGTCGTGCGGCGCCAGCCTGGCGGCGATGTCGTCGATGAACGCGAGCACGCTGTCGGTGTACGCCCGCCTGGTCGGCTCCTCACACCGGCCGATCTCGTCCAGCAAAGCCGCGGACGGGCAGCCTTCCTCCGGACTGTCACGGTGCTCAGGCGAGAGATACGCCCGCACGAGCTGCTCGAGTCCTTCGCGGCCCGGTTCCACGGCGGCGAGCCGTTCGCACTGGTCGCGCAACTGGTCGACGACCACGGTCGCGACCAGGTCCTCCTTGGAGGCGAAGTGGGCGTAGAAGGCCCCGTTGGTCAGCCCCGCGTCCTTCATGAGCGTGGCGACCCCGGACCCGTCGATGCCGTCACGCTTCAGCCGCCGGCCCGCCGTGTCGATGATCCGCTGGCGTGTCTCCAGCTTGTGCTCTTTCCCGTAGCGCACCATGCCCTCCATGTTAGTACGGTCATAATCCAAAACCGCCGCAGCTCTTGCGCCGCCCTCTGTCTCACCTTATGGTCGTATGGTCATAATTTAAAGGAGGCGTGATGACAGCGACTCGACCGGTGGCGCTCATGAAGGCATTCATCGTCGATCGGTACGGACGCGGCGGCAGCACACTGCGGGCAGGCGAGATGCCGGAACCAGAGGTGCGCGAGCACGACGTCCTGGTCCAGATCCACGCCGCGGGCGTCAACGCGCTCGACTCCAAGATCAGGGACGGCGAGTTCAAACTCATCCTGCCGTACCGCCCGCCGTTCATCCTCGGCAACGACGTGGCCGGCGTCGTGACCCGCGTCGGCGCCGGGGTGCGGAAGTTCCAGCCCGGCGACGAGGTCTACGCGCGACCGGACAAGGACCGGATCGGCACCTTCGCGGAACTCATCTCCGTCAACGAGAACGACCTGGCGCTCAAGCCGAAGAAGCTCACGATGGAAGAAGCGGCCTCCGTCCCGCTGGTCGGCCTCACCGCCTGGCAGGCGCTGGTCGAGACCGCCGACGTGCGCGCAGGCCAGAAGGTCTTCATCCACGCAGGCTCCGGCGGCGTGGGAACGTTCGCGATCCAGCTCGCGAAGCACCTCGGCGCCACCGTGGCCACGACGACCAGCGCGGCCAACATCGACCTGGTCACGCGCCTGGGCGCGGACGTCGTCATCGACTACCGCCAGGACGACTTCGAAACCGCCCTGCACGACTACGACGTGGTCCTGGGCAGCCTGGACAAGAAGACGCTCGAGAAGTCGCTGCGCGTGCTGAAGCCCGGCGGCAAACTCATCTCGATCTCCGGCCCGCCCGACCCCGCCTTCGCGAAGCAGCTCGGCAAGCCGTGGACCCTCGGCCCGGTGATGCGCGTGCTGAGCCACCGGATCCGCAAAGCAGCCGAACGCCGCCAGGTCAGCTATTCGTTCCTCTTCATGCGCGCCAACGGAAACCAGCTCCGCGAAATCACCGCACTCATCGACGCGGCGATCATCACCCCGGTCGTGGACCGGATCTTCCCGTTCGAACAGACCAACGAGGCCCTGGCCCACGTCGACACAGGACGCGCGAAAGGCAAGGTCGTCGTCAGGGTGAAGGAGACGTCATGACCGTGACCACCAGCTACCAGAACACGCCGACCAGGACCGTCGACATCGACGGCCTTACGTTCTCCTACCGCCGACTCGGCCCGGACAGCGGCACGCCAGTGATCTTCCTCAACCACCTGGGCGCCGTACTGGACAACTGGGACCCCCGCGTCGTCGACGGCATCGCCACAACCCACCGGGTGATCACCTTCGACAACCGCGGAGTAGGCGCCTCACAAGGCACGGCACCGCGTTCGGTGGCCGCGATGGCCCGCGACGCCATCGCCTTCATCCACGCACTGGGCCACGACCAGGTGGACCTGCTCGGATTCTCCCTGGGCGGCTTCGTCGCCCAGGTGATCGCCGAAGAACAACCGCGACTCGTCCGCAAGATGATCCTCGCGGGCACCGGACCGGCAGGCGGCGAGGGCATCGACAAGGTCACCCGGATCACCCTGCTCGACAGCCTCACCGCCACCCTGACCTTCAAGGACCCCAAGGAACATCTCTTCTTCACCCGCACAGCCAACGGCAAGGCGGCAGGCAGGCAGTTCGTGAACCGGCTGAAGGAACGCACCGGCAACCGCGACAAGCCGATCTCCGTCAAGGCATTCCGCAACCAGCTCAAGGCCATCCACACCTGGGGACTCCAGCGCCCCTCCGACCTGACGGCCATCCACCACCCGGTCCTGGTCGCGAACGGCACCCACGACCGGATGGTGCCCAGCAGCAACTCCACAGACCTGGCCCGACGCCTGCCGAACGCCCAGCTCACCCTCTACCCCGACGCCGGCCACGGCGGCATCTTCCAGTACCACGAAGAGTTCGTCGCCGAAGCCCTGACGTTCCTCGAGTCGTGAATCCAGGCCCAGCCGGCCGCGGTGTCAGATGAAGATCGTCGAACGGATCCGGTCTGCCTCCGTGTCGTCCAGCCAGTGGACTTGGAAGGGTGTTCCGCACCAGTCGAGCGTCGACGAGGCCAGTTCGGCCCGCACACTCTCGACTCCCGGATCGGCACGGTCCTCGAACCGCCAGCCGGAGGGTTCCTCCGAGTCCGGCCGCGCGAAGACCATGTGCCGTCGTGCTGTCTGTCAGAAGACGCGGTCGACTACCGACACCCGCCGGGCTGACTGGAGGGCATGCCGCAGTTCGGCGGCGGGCACGGGCCGGCCAGGCGCTTGGAGCATCCGCTCATCGGGCGTGGACGGGTCGGCGAGGTAGAGGCGGGTGTAGGCCGCGGCTTCCGGTTCGAAGCGCCAGCTCTGCGCCAGCGGCCCGGCGTGAACGGTGTCGAAGCCGAGCCGGTCGATCAGCGTCGCCGCGCCGGCGTTCGCTTCAGCGTGGTCACCGGCGATCGGCAGCGCGGTGCGGTCGGCCGCGCCGGAGGGGCGGGCCAGCTGGGGGATGTGGTGGGCCAGGATGTTGTTGAACGCTTTGACCAGCCGCGCTGTGCCGAAGTGCCGGTGAACCAACTCGCTGGTGGTGAGCGCGTCTTCGTCCAACTCGGCGATCCGGCCGTCACGGAACGGGTAGTAGTTGCTGGTGTCCAGCACGATCTTGCCCGCGAGGGGTGCTGCTGGAACGGCGGTGTGCGCGGTGAGCGGTACGGACAGCACGACGAGGTCACCGGCCTGGGCCGCCTGCCCGACGGTGCCTGCCGTGGCCAGCGAGCCCAGCTCGGCGACGAGGCCGGCGAGGCTCTCCTGGCCACGGGAGTTCGACACCACGACGGGAACACCGGCCGCTACCGCGAGGCGCGCGACAGCTGCGCCGATGTTGCCGCTTCCGATGATCCCGAGCGTGGGCATGTCTGCTCCTGTTTCCGCTTCCCTCTGCAACAATGAGGAGAGGGTCTCCGTTTTACTTCGACCAATATACGGAGACCGTCTCCGTTTCGTCAACGAGGGGCGTTCAGCATGGTTGCAGCAGGCGCCGGCGCGCGCAGGCCACGGACGGACAAACAGCGGAACCGCACGCACATCCTCGAAGTCGCGGAGCAGTTCTTCAGCGAGCGGGGCATCACCGGCTCCCTGGATGCCATCGCCAAGCGGGCAGGCGTCGGTCCAGGCACGCTCTATCGCCACTTTCCGAACCGGGAGGCCCTGCTCGCCGCCCTCCTGCAGGCGCGCGACGACGAACTGGTGTCCCGCCGCGACGCCATCCGGCGCGAAGAAGCCGACTCCGGCACCGCACTCGCCCGATGGCTCGAGGCGCTGGGCGAGTGGTTGACGGCCTTCGACGGTCTCCCGGAACCCCTGCGGGCCGCGCTGTCAGAGGAGAACTCCCCCTTGGCGATCACCTGCCAGGGGTTCATCACGACCACCGACCAGTTCCTCCACGCGGCCCAGCGCGATGGGGATGCCCAGCCCCAGGTGCGTGGACGTGACCTGTTCCTCACCGTGCTGGCAACGGCCTGGGTGCGGAGCGCTGCCCTGGCCGACGAGTCGTCACCTCAGGCGTTGCACGCCTTGATGCAGTCAGGCTGGATGACGCCCCGGACCGAGAAGGACGGCTCAGATCCCGCAAGACACTCCTGAGGCAGGTTTCGCGACCTTCATCCGCCGCGTCCTCAAACCCGCGGTCAACAGCGACGAAGAGCGACCGCTGTCATGCGTTCGCACAATGCCGATCCGCCTCGGCCTGACCTTCCACGGTCTGCGCCGCGGCCGGCGACGATCACGATCGACTGAAGTCGCCTGCGTGGCGGGCCGCCGGTGACATCCTCCACAGTGGACGTGACAGGGCCTGGTTCCGCAGCCATGTGGGCATGTCCGCCGAGCACGACGTCGACAACCGAGTCAGACAGCCATGCGAGTGCGTCAGAAGTTCTCCGCCGGTGAGGACGTACCTGTGACCCGCGTGCTTGTCCTCGGCCAAGGCACGCGCCGCCTGCTCGGTCAGGTCATCGCGGACGGCGCCGGAAGACAGGAAGACGATCCGCCCTGTGTGTTCGGCGATAGCTTTCAACAAGGCGGGCGCGACGGTGGCCGTCGGGAGCGGCCACATCAGGAACACGGCGTCCACCCCTCGCAGGCGGTCGTCACCGTGTTCGGTGCGAGAAGGTCGCCGCCCACGACCTCGACACCGTCCGGTAGCCGGGCGGCGGCGGGGTCGCGTGTCATGGCCCGCACCGGCACGCCGGTGTCGAGGAGCCGGGTGGTCACGTGCCCGCCGATGGTGCCGGTCGCTCCGATCACGAGAATCAGGGGGTTTCTCCGGTGTGGCGCTCGATGATCACCAGGGGGATGTCCCGGTCGGCCTTGGCCTGGTAGTCGTCGTAGAGCGGGAAGATCGACGCCATCCGCGGCCACAACAGCCGCTTCTCCTCGGCCGTGGCGGTGCGGGCCCGTGCGGTGAACGTGTCGCCGGCGACCTGGACGGTGATCTCCGGATGTGCGACGGCGTTGAGGTACCACGCCGGATGCGTGGGCGCTCCGCTGTTCGAGCCCACCAGCAGGTAGCGGTCCGCGTCCTGCCCGTAGATCAACGCGGTGCGCCGGAGCGTGCCGGACTTCCGGCCTCGGGTGGTGAGCAGCAGGGTCGGCCAGCCCTGGTAGAAGTGGCCGCTCTCGCCATCGGTTTCGACGTAGGCGCGGATGTGCTCCGCAACCCAGGCCGTGGGACTGTCCAGTACTTCCTCCGCGGATGGCGCAACGGAAACGCTGCGCGCCAGGTGGTGTCGCCGGAAGCCGCTGTTGCGAACGCCGGGGAACGCCTGGACTCGCTGCCACCCTGGGGACGTGCCCACCGTGCCTTGGCCAGACCTGGCCAAGGCGTCACGATGCGCCTGCTCGTCGGTCCACTCGGCGTAGTTGAGCACCTTGGTGCCGTCGGTGCTCACGTGGAAGTGACCCGATATCCCCCCGGGAGGTGGGTCGGTCTCGCCGGCCAGGGCGTCGAACACGGTGTCCACCCAGCGTCGTTGCCGCTGCGGGTCGGGTCCGTCGAACTCGACACTGACGACGACGACGCATCCAGGAACCGGCGGGTTCTCCCGCGTTCCGCTGCGGTACAGCCGATACTCGACGGGCTCGGCGCCGGTGAGTCCACTCAGGAACTCGCGGCCGGTCGCGCCTGCCGCCCACTGGGTGTAGGTCAGCGCGGTCTCGCCATCGGTGGCGGCGTACGTGCTGACCGAGATCAGCCCGTCCGGCCACGGTTTCCGCTCCAGTTCGTCGAAGATCTCCGCCGTGACGGGCGCTTCGACGACCAGAACGGTGTCGGCGTCGGAACGGCCGATGTCGGGCAGCACGTTGTGGTCGATGGTCATGTCGCTCTCCTCGGGTCGGCGGATCAGGCGGCGTAGGGCTGCTCGGCGCGGGCCGATCGCAGCGCGCGGCCCCACCACACGAGCTGGTCGAGCAGCTTCGTGGCGGCCGCCCCGCACGTCGCCGGGTCCGTCGGCCTGCCTGCCTCGTCGAACTGGGACGAGGCCCCGTGGAAACTGACTGTCTCCCGCACGGTCACCGCATGCAGCTCCGCGAACACCTGCCGCAGGTGCTCCACCGCCCGCAAGCCCCCGGAAATTCCGCCGTAGGACACGAAACCCACCGGCTTGGCCTGCCACTCCGTGAAGTGCCAGTCGATCGCGTTCTTCAACGACGCGGGAAAACTGTGGTTGTACTCGGGCGTCACGACAGCGAACGCGTCGGCCGCCGCCAGCCGCGGACTCACGGCCGCCAGCGCCCGCGCACCCTCAAGCCCAGGTTCGCTGGACAGATGCACGGGCAACCGCGCCTCCGCCAGATCAATGACGTCGACCTTCACGTCGCCGTGCTGTCGCGCGTGCTCGGCGAACCACGTCGCGACGGTCGGTCCGAACCTGCCGTCCCGAGTGCTGCCCACGATCACGGCGAGCTGGACCGGGCTTCCAGACATGGTGATTTCCCTTCGAGGCCATCCGTTGTGACACTCGAAGCGTCGAACTTAAACAGAGGTTCAAGTCAAGCCAGTGTGATCCGCATGGCATCCCTACCGGCCGAAGCCACCGAGATCACCATCGGCGAACTGGCCGACCGCAGCGGCGTTCCGGCCTCGGCCTTGCGCTTCTACGAGCGCCAAGGGCTCATCCACAGCAGGCGCACCACCGGGAACCAGCGCCGCTATCGTCGCGAAACCCTTCGCCAGGTCGCCTTCATCCGCGCCTCGCACCACCTCGGCATTCCGCTCTCCGTCATCGGCGACGTCCTCGCCCTGCTGCCAGAAGGCGTGGCGCCCACCCACGAGTTCTGGATCAGAGCATCCGAATGCTGGAACGCCGAGCTCAACGCCCGCATCGAGCGGCTGACCCAGATGCGGGACCGCTTCACCGAGTGCATCGGCTGCGGCTGCCTGTCCTTCAAACAATGCGAGCTGGTCAACCCCGGCGACAAACTCGGCCAGGACGGCCCAGGCCCACGTCGAATGTTCAGCACCGGCGACCGCTAGAAACGGTGCCGCCAGCGGGATGGTCACACAGCAGAACCGAACACCCGCAACGGAACAGCTAGATCACCGGCTGCAACATCCTCCAGCCTCACCAGTCGCCGCGCATCCCGGTCGACCGGTTCTCACCAGCGCCGCCCGACGAAATCTTGGCGGGCTCGCCGGTGAGGTGCGGACACATCAGAGCCCGGCCGGATGATCCATCCGGCCGGGCTCTGTCCTGCACTGGTGCACGTACCGCCGTCCGTCACACGACCTTGTTGACCTTGGCGTCGCGCGGGCTGCCGTCAGCGATCAACTCGGCCAGCTCCCGGCGCACCAGAAGCACCCGGAACGCGTTCCACCCGTCGCCGAACCATTCCGGTGACGCGATCACGTCACCGGCCTGATCGGCGAGATCGAGACGCAACGGCGGCAGGCCGAAACCGAACCCGAGCGGCATCCACCGCCAGACTCCGCACTCCGGGCACGTCTTTCCCGCGACGCCGTGGCGTTCTTCGGCGGACGCGCGGAGCTCGTCGTGGTCGAACCACGGCTCGTCGGTGCGGCGGGGCACGATCTGCGACGCCTCACCGCCGCCCACGCCACCGTGCCAGGCGACCTCGCGCAACTCGACGTCGAACCGGCGGCCGATCTCGTCGGCGAGCGGACGCTCCAGGCAGATGACGTCGAACTGCCAGTTGGGCACCCATGCCCCGGTGAACCGGGTTTTCCCCTTGTGCTGCAACACCAGAGACCCGCACTGATGCCGCTTGGGCACGCCACACGAGTGGCACCAGCCGTCCTCGCCGTACATCGGGGTCAACCCGTAGGAGTCCTCAGGCCAGGGCCAGCCGCGATTGCGCTTCCACTGCAGCTCCACGAAGTCGCTCATCACAATCCTAACGCCTTGAGGATCTCCGGATAGTCAGCATAGATCCGCCGGGCCGCGTTCTCGATCTGAGCACGGCTCGCCAGCGCGGTGCCGCCGGGCCCTGTTGGAATCGCTTGTCTCCAGGCGTTGGTGAACACCTGATGTTCACTTCGCGTCAGCACGATGGTGGCCCAGTCGTCGGTGTTTCCGCCCATCTGACGGGCGAAGCGCTTCTCGATCAAGTGGTGGGCCTGGATCGCTCCCTTGTGGCCCGCCGTGACCGTGCGCTGAACGCTGTACGGCTTGATCCCTTCGCTCGCGTGCGTGAGCTGGCTGAACTTGCTGGCCGGGGCGGCGACGTTGGGCTTGACCGAGCCACCCGTCCGGCGTCCGGCGAGCACCGTGACCGCGATGTCGATCAGCTCGGTGAAGGTGCCTTCCGCCTCCGCGTCCTCGTAGCACTCGCTGAAGTTGTCGACGCAGTAGTTCGCGGCGATCTTCTTCGCACCGGCCACGTCGTCCTTGTGGTCGAACAGGTATTCGAGCGCCTTGTCGCACCCGAGCCGTCCGAAACACGCGGTCTCGTCCTTGGGCGTGCTGCCCATGCGATCCCAGTAGGGGTCGCCCATCTGGTGCACGCGACCGGCGTTGAGCTCCGTCGCGACGGTCTCGTAGTCGTTGGACTTCGGTGAATAGTCGTGGTCCCACGCGGCCTGCGTGTCCGCCGCCATCCGCTCGGTGATCGCGGCCGCGTCGGCGTCACTGCAACTGAGCGGGCACACGTAGAGACACGCGTCGTCAGCGCAGATGCCGTGCCCGTCCGCCTCCACACCGCTGATCGGGTTGCCGCCCGCGAACGCGTACCTGTTGCCGGTGAACGCATCCCCGCCGAGGTCGAGATCGGCCAGTGCGCCGTTGTACGAGTCCCTGGTGAGGAACCGGTTGAGGCCGGGGTTGTAGTCGCGGAACCCCATGTCGTACGAACCCGACGCGGGATCGAACCGCTTGCCGTTGTACCGGTAGAAGTTGAACGGCTCCTTGCCCGGCTGCTGGGCGTCCGGCTTGTCGATGCCGGTGAAGGCCTGCTCGTCGTCCTTGCCATAGGCGGTGTATCCGTACGTGGCCCGCGTGTCGCCGTTGTCCTTGGTCAAGGTCTCGACGTCGGTGTGCGCGTTGTAGCCGTAGTACGAGTCCTCGGCAACTTCCGGGCCTGTGCCGTCGGTGTCCTTTTTGATCTGGGCGAGGCGCTGCCCGAACGCGTCGTACTGGTACGTCCGCTGCAGCTGGCCCGCGATCTCCTCGGAGACGACCTTGTCGGTCAGACCGAGGTAGGCGAAGTCGGTGGTCTTGCCGTCCTCGGTCTTGGTCGTGGTGCGGTCGAGCGGGTCGTAGGCGTACGTGGTGGTCTTCAGCCCACCGGCGCCCTGCTTGCGGTGCTCCACCGTGCGGTCGAAGCCGTCGTACTTGTACGACTGAACGATTTGACCACCAGCGGTGACTGTGTCGAGGCGGCCGAACGGGTCGTAGTTGTACGAAGAGGTGGTGCCGGACGCGCTGGCCGACAGCAGCCGGTTGCGGTCGTAGTTGAACGTTGTCGTGGTGCCCTCGACCGTGGACGAGACGACGTTGCTGTTGGCGTCGTGGACGTAGTCCTCGGTCTCCAGCACCGCGCCCGCCGCCGACTTCTTGGTCAGCTTGCGCAGCCGGTCGCGCGGGTCGTAGTCGTACTCGCGCGCCTCGTCCAGGTAGGCGGACGAGTTGTCGGCGTTCTGAACCTTCGAGGCGTCCTTGGTCCGGTGGCCGTTGGCGCTGTAGTCGATGAGGTGCTGCGCCACCAGCGTGCCGTTCGACTTCGACTCCACCTGCGAGGCCAGTGCCCCGTCGAGGTGGTAGCCGTGCACCACCTTGTTACCGTTGGACTTGGTCTGCTCCTTCACTTGCCAGCGGTCGGTGTAGGTGTAGGAGGTGACCTTCGGCGAGCCGCCGGTCTCGGTGTTCCTCACCTGCTCGATCAGGTCGAGCGGGTTGTAGGTGAACTCCGCGGTCTGCTTGTCGTGTCCGCGGGTCAGCGGGGCGCCGTTCTCGTTGTAGGAGAACGTGGTCGTCGCCTTGACCACCGACGCGAGCTTCTCCTCGATCTTGGTCAGCTGGTTGAGTCCGTTGTAGGTCAACGCGTACGCGTCGGCCTTCGCGCCCGGCGAGGTGTCCGTGATCGAGGTCAGGTTGCTGTTGGCGTCGTAGGTGTTGGTGAACGTCTTGGACTCGTTGTCCGGCTCACCGCTGTTGTTGCGGACGAGCTTCACCGCGTCGGCCAGCACTGTGCCGTCCGCGTTGTCCGACACCGTGATCTTCGCGGCGGTGCCTGCCGCGAAGGCGAAGCTGCCGAGCGAGACCCACTCACCGCCGCGCTGCGTCTGGTTCACCGGGACCGTCGACGTCGCGGTGCCGGTCTCGACCTTGTGCGGAGCGTTGGTCGCAGAACCCGAGACACCCGACGGGTACTTGACGAACACCTCGTAGCTGCCGTCGGCAGGGATCACCGGCTTCCACGAGAACGTGGTTCCGCCGGTGCCGCGAGCGGTGGACCGGTAGTCGTAGCCCTGGAAGCCCTGGCCGGCGGTGGCCGTGGACCAGTTGCCGGCGAGATCGATGAACCCGATGTCGGAGTTGTCGGTCAGCGCGACGTGCAGACCGACCGGGACGCCACTGTCCGAACGGGACTTCGGTTTGCCGTCCGGGTAGTAGTCCCAGATCATCGTGCGGCCCGACGAGCCACCGGCGCTGGTGAGCGTGCGCGAGGCCTGCTGGCCCAGTGGGGTGTAGTCGTAGGCGGTGACGATGTCCCACGGGTCGGTGGACGTGCGGACCCAGCCGTTGTCGAAGTAGGAGTACTTCGAGACGTTGCGGACCGTCTGACCCTGTGAAGGCGGGGCGCTGACCTCCTTGATCCGGCCCACCTGGTCGTAGGCGTAGGTCGTCTTGTCCGCGGTCTTGTACAGCACGTCGTCCTTGTCGAACGCCGACAGCTTCTCGACCGGCCGGTTCAGTTTGTCGAACACCGTCTGCACGGCGAAGTCGTCCGCGTCGTCAGTGGTTTCGACGCCACGCGGGCTGATCACGCGAGTCTGGTTGCCGGCCTCGTCGAACTCGAACTTGGTGACGCGCGTGACGCCCGCCTTGTGCGGAACGCGAGCCTCGACGAGGTTGGACCGTTCGTCGTAGACGAGTGTGGTGGTGTTGTTCTCCTTGTCGCGCTTCGACGTGATGTTGCCGTCGCGGTCGTAGCCGACGTGGTCGACCTTGCCTGCGGCGTCGATCGTGTCCACCGCGCGGTGGTTCAGGTCGTAGGTGACCTTGGTCGTGTAGTCGGTGGTGTCCGCGGTCGCGTTCTTCCGAGCGTCCACCACTGTGATCACGTTGCCGACGCGGTCGTACTCGTAAGTCGTCTTCTTGCTGCCCGCGTTGGTGGTCGTGGTCAGCTGATAGATCTCGTCGTAGTCGTACCGCAGGACGTAGTCGTTGGGATCGCCCGAGGTGAGGTTGCCCAGCGGCTGTGTCTCGGTCTTGAGATTGCCGACCTTGTCGTAGGTGTAGCTGTTCCTGCGCTCCGGCCCGGTCGGCGTGTCCTTCGGCGCCGTCGTCGACGAGACCTGGTCGGCGTTGTCGTACACCGCCGTGGACACGGCACCGTTCGGCGCGGTCGCCTGCGTGACGTTGTCGTTGGCGTCGTACACCGGCGCCGGCGAGGTGATGAACTGGCCGGCGGCCTGGTCCTTCGGCGCCTTCGTCTCAAGTGGACGGCCGAACACGTCGTAGGTGAAGGTGGTGGTCTTGCCCAGCGCATCGTTCAGGGACAAGACGTTGCCGCGCACGTCGTAGGCGAGGTTCGTGCTGTTGTTGTAGGGGTCGGTCGTCTTCTTCGGGAACCCGGTCGGGTCGAACTCCGAGTACGTGGTGGTGTTCTCGTTGGCGTCCGTCGTGGTCAGCAACTGCCCGAACGCGTCGTAGGAGTAGACCGTCTTGTAGTCGTCCGGCGACGGTGTCGGCACGCCCTTCGGGTCGGTGACCGAGGCCAGGTTTCCCTTGCCGTCGTAGGCGAACGCCCAGGTCCGGCCCTCCGGTGACGTCTTCGACGTCAGGTCGGCGACGTACCCGTTGAGAGAGCTCTGGTACCCCATCGTCATCGCGGGCCAGTTGTTCGCCACCGCCTCGGCGTCCCGCACCGACGTCGGGTAGCCGGTCTTTGCGTCGTAAGCCCAGGTCGAAACGGCGCCGTTGTCCTCGGTCAGCTTGACGACGTTGTTGTCGGCGTCCCATTCCAGCGCGGTGGTCTGGCTCTTGGCGTTCGTGGTGCGCAGCGGACGCCCGTAGCCGTCGATCCGGTACGTCGAGACCCGGTTCTCCGCGTCGGTGATCGTGGACTCGACCTCGGAACCGGCGGAGCCGTCGGGGTCGGCGTAGGCGAAGGTGGTGGTGAAGTTCAGGCGATCGGTGATCGTCCGCAGCTTCCACTTGTCCTTCGGGTCCACCGGCGCGGTGTAGTACGCGAGTCCTGTGTCGTGGTTGCGCGGATCGGTGACCTTGACGAGCTTGACGTTCTTGTTGCCCTGTGTGGCGTCGTAGGTGAACTTGAACGTCTTCGCGAGCGAGGTGCCCGAGCCGTCGACGAACTGGGTCAGCAAACCCTTGTCGTCGTAGGAGAAGGTGATCGTGCGACCCGAGACGTCCTTGAGCGACTGGACGTTGTCGATGATCTTCGGGTTCTGCGTCTCACCCTTCTCCCAGTAGTCCAGCGTCAGCGTCTGCCGGCCGGACGGATCGGTGACATAGGCGAGGAACTTGCGCGGCTGGTTGTTGGACCTGCGCTCGGTGTAGGTGAACCGCTGCTCGTTGCCGTTCTTCTCGCGGACGGCGGTGAGCCAGCCCTCGTCGTCGAACAGGAACTCGGTGCGGTCCGGGCGGGTCATCTTCCAGCGCCGGGACTTCTCCGCCGCCCCGTCCCGCTGCACGTACAGGTGCACGCCGGCGGGCTTGTCGTAGGTCCACTGCGCCGGATCGGAGCTGTTGTTCTTGTTGAGCTCGAACGTGTGCGACGTGCCATCACCATCCGGCAGCGTGATCCTGCTCGGGTGGTCCTGGCCCTTCGGGTGCAGCTCCAGGTACGCACCGAGCCGCGTGAGACCGCTGGCCGCCAGCGACCAGCCCTGCCCCAGCGACGTGGCCGAGGTGTCCATGCTGTTGTACGTCATGCGCACGAACGTGTTCAGCCCGCGACCGGGGTTGGTGAACGCGTCATAGGACCACACCGTGTTGCCCGCGAACTGGTTCACCAGCACGTTCGAGGCCGCACCCGTCGACTTGCCCGCGTAGGAGTAGAACTTCTCCAGACCCAGCTGGTCCGACGTCGGGTCCTCGACCGTGACGTTCTGGGGCAGTGCCGGGATCCCGCCGGTCGCGGACAGCCACGTCCCGTTGGTCTTGTTGCGCAGATCCCAGTTCAGCACGAACTGTTCGCGCTTGTTCCCGGCCTCGGACTGGATCGGCGTCTTCACCTTCGCCTGCACGGTGACACTGCCACCCGGCGGCACGTCCGCGGGCAGCGCGGTCTCCAAGCGGTTGCCGCCGGTGGTGACGTCCGTGCCGTCGGGCAGGTTCCAGCGGTAGGACACGACCTGGTCCGCGGACCGCCACGTCGTCGTGGTCGAGTTCGTGACGGTGACGGGGATCGTGTACTCGTCGCCGGGGATCATGCGGATCGACGGGGTGTCCGGCGCGTAGTAGGTCATCTCCGCGATGGGCTGCGTGTAGGTGACCGTCAGCTTCGGGCGCAGATGCGGCTCCGCCGCCTCGTCCGAGAGGAACAGCACCCGCTGCGTCGGACCTGCCTCATCACGCAGCTTGACCTCGTAGCCGTAGTTGGTCGCCGGGTTGTCCACCCAGCCCTGCGCGGCCGCGGTCAGATCCCAGATGTGCCGGTTCGGGTCGTTGGTGATGCCGGAGACGTTGTCGCTGGCCGCACCGATGTCACCACCAGGCGTCGTCCACGCCGTTGCCGTCGACGCCCGATTCCAGCTGACCTGGTTCTCCACGAAGGACTTCGTCAGCGGATGGCCGTCGAAGATCGCGCCGGAGCCGACGGTGTAGAAGCCCCACAGCGTCATCTCCGCGTTCGTCACCCGCGCACCGGCCGGCAACGCCGACAGGTCGCGGAACCGCACCGCCGCACGGGTCGTGCCGTAGGTGCCAGAACCCTTGCCGGCCATCAGCCACGGCTGACCGCCCAGCGTGTCCAGGTTCGTGTTCGGCTGGTTCGACGACAGGGTCGCGTCGTCCGCGCCGCCGCGGAACACCTGCGTGATGAACCCCGCCTTGGGCAGCCGCACCAGCTGCGTCGGACCCGGGATCACCTGCCCGTCACGGGTTTTCACCGCGACCATGTAGTAGTAGGCATTGCCGAACGGGTCCGGCGAGTCCGCCGGCGTCGGCCGCGCCGTGGTGTCGGTGTAGGTGACGGTGGCGGGCGCAAGAGGTGCGACGAGTGTCGATTCCTGCGGCGTGAACGCCTGGAACACCGACCGGTGCACCTGGTACTCCACCGCGTCGTCGGCAGGATTGTTCACATCCGGGTCGACGTACGGGCCCCAGTTCAGCTCCGCACCGGTCGCGAAGATCTTGGTCGGCGCCCGCAGGTCCGCGCTCGGCCTGCCGTAGCTCAGGATCAGCTTCGGGGCGTTCTCGGTCTCGCCGTTGTAGGCGTACTCCGACGCCTGGTAGATCGCACCACCGCGGCTCAGCGTCTCGTCGGTCGACTTGACCATCAACCCGAAGTTCGACGCCGACCCCGACACCCACTGCTGAGCGATGTTGCGCACGTCCCACTCGTGCCAGACGTTCCCGACGTTCGCCTGCTTCGTGGCCGTCGACAACGCCGCCTCGGCGAACGCGGCGTTGATCGAGTTCCACGTCGCCGTGTCCTCCGACCAGCCCTGCGTCACCCGCCGCACCTCGTGCACGTTGCTGTTCGCGGCGGTCCACAGCTCGGAGTCGTAGTACAACCGCAGCTTCGCACTGGTCAGCGCGGTGCCGGCGGGCACGACGGAGGTGTCGAACTTGATCAGCGTGCGGGCCTTGCCCCACGCGTCCGTGCCCACCGAGAGCTGGTAGCTCGACCCGTCGTTGCGATCTGGGGAGTCCGACCAGATCTGCACGTCCTGACCGGTCGTCGGGGTCGGCACCAGCTTGATCGTCGGATCGATCACCACCGGGTACTGGCGCTCCTTGGCCGACAGCCAGCCCTGGTCTGCCTTCACCGTGACGGTGATCTTCGAACCCTGCTGCTCCACGGTCTGCGTGACCTTGTCGCTCCACACCTTGCCGTGCGGCGACTTGCGATCAGGCGAACTGTCGAACATGAACGGCTTCGGCATCACGAACACCGGCGGCGCATCCGGGTTGTCGAAAAACCCGATCACCCCGTCCGGCAACGCCCGCGCCGTCACACCCGCCAGATCCAGCGTGAACCGGTACGTCGCGTCCTTCGGCGCCTTCGCGAGAACGATGTTCTCCTTCAACGCCTCACCCGTGACCTGGTAGACCAGATCCGCACCGTCGAACGCGCCGGAATAGGTGACCGTGCTCTTCTCGACCTTCGGCGTGATGCCCCTGGCCACACCATCGATGCCGAGCGCGATCCGCTTGCCCGCCGCCTCGAACCGGGCCAGCTTGTCGGTCGACTCACCGAACAGGCTCGTGAAACCGTTGGTGTTGTTGACGAACCGGTACCCGTCACGCGGCGTTTCACGGACCGTCGGGTCGATGTCCTGCCACCGGCCCTGCGCGTCCTTGAACGCCGTCGGCCGCGGGGACACCTCAGCCTCGACCTGGCCGTCGGACATCTGGAACAGCCGCACAGATGGCGTCCGCCGCTCGGTCAGCTCCCGCACCCGTTTCGGCGGCTCGCGTCTCGCCTGCTGTTGTTGCGGTCTCGGCTCTGCCTCCGCCCTCCCGCCGAACCACCCGGTAATCGACTGCCACAACCCGGAAAGACCCAGGTCGGGCAGGTGGCCGGGACCGTTGATCGGTGGGCCGGCAGGAAGGCCTACGACCGCGAGAGCGGTCAGCGACAACACGACCAGAAGTTTTTTGGGCAGGGCGAAGAAACGTGGCGTCAACACGAAACCCCCCAGGGCCGAAGACGCCGAGGGCCGTCACCCCGCAGTGATCAACTAACCGCTCGGCGTCACGCAGACAGGGACGCTAGCCAACGAACAACTCACACCCTAGAGCCGAATGGAGCAACCGCGTCCACCAAGCTTCCCACCACACAAGTACGGTCAGACAATCCAAGAGAACCAACCTGGTGGCACTCGGCGGCACACGGAGACGTTGACCCGGCCCAAATCGAGGCGACCGCCCGCCAGGACGACAGGCTTCGTCATCGGTGCGAATCCGCCGCGCGCTCATCCGCCCGGCAACGCGGTTCCACAGTGGACAAATTGCGGGCCTGGGGAACATCAGGTCATCCAGGCCTCAGGCATCGTTCGCCGTTCGCGAAACGGTCGTTTTGCGCCACGCCAGGAAGTTTCGCACCAAGATCGATGGGTGAGCTTGCGTTCATGAGGCAGAGAGCGCACAACTCGGTGTTGGCGGACTCGATCCGTTTTGTCGACGCGCTCCAGATCGGCAGCCAGCCGCTGGCGGGTGCGGCCTACCCTCGACGCCAGAAGCGCTTCTTGGCCGGCTGAACAGCGCCGCTCTGCTGACTGCGGGCCAGGTTGGCCAGGGCAACAGTCAGATTCTGCTGGTACGCGGGGCTGTCGGCGGCCAGCCGCCGGTAGATCGTTGCGGCTTCCTCAAGGGGACCGACCGCGTCGGCATGTAGCCCGATGTCGCCGAGATGAAGGCCGAGGTTGTTCAAGGCCATCGCGAGGTCGGGCAGGTGGGCGGGGTTGCCCGCGGCCAGGGGGCGGAAGATCTTGGCCGCTTCCTCGGTCATGGCGACCGCGTCCACACGTCGGCCGACCATTCCACAGGCATTGCCGAGGTTCGACAGCGCGGTGCCGAAATTGCCGAGGTGAACGGGATTCCGCTTGACGACTGATCGGTAGATCGTGACGGATTCCTCCGCAGCGGCAAGGGCATCCTCATGCCGACCGATGCTTTGGCAGCGGCTGGCCAGGTTGGTCAACGCGCCCGCGACGTCGGGCAGGTAGTCGGCGTTCTGGGCAGCCTGCGTCCGGCGCAGTTGGACGGCCTCCTCCGCAGGGCCGATGGCGTCCGCGTGTCGACCGACATTGCCGTACTCGATGCCCAGATTGCTCAACGCCATAGCGAAGTTGGGCAGCTGGGCGGGGTCCTGTGCGGCCAAGGCCCGGTAGAGCGTGACGGCCTCCTCCGCGACGGCCACCGCTTTGTCCCGCTGACCGACACTGCCGTACGGGCGGCCCATGTTCGTCAGGGCAGCCGCGAGGTTCGCCGTGAACACCGGGTTCTCCGCCGCCAGGTTCCGGTACAGGGCGACGGCTTCCTCGGACGGGTCGATCGCGTCCGTGTGTCGCCCGGCCAAGCCGTAGAAGGCGCCGAGATTGCTCAGCGTGCCTGCCAGGTCCGGTCGGTATCCGGCGTTGTCCGCAGCCAACCGACGCCACGTCGCAAGCGCATGCTCGCCCTGCTCCACCGCGTCCATGTGCCTACCGCCCTGGTGGTAGGCGATACCCAGACTGTTCAACGCCATTGCGAGATCGGGCAGGTAGACCGGGTCATCGGCCGCTCGCGCCCGACACGTCGCGACCGTTTCCGCCAACATCGTGACCGCATCCATGCCCATGCCGCCTCCCCCCTCGAACCTGCGCCGACCTGTGCCGGCCACGAATCATAGGCAGTCGACTCTCAGTCACTGTCCCGAAAATCGGGTATACCCGGAGGCCAATTGGAAGCACTGGTCAGGACAGGTACGTCGCGGCGGTGGGACCGTCGAGCAGAGCGGCGGTCAGGTGCCGGCCCTCGACGCTGCGGGACGGCGCAGCGTGCCTGTCCGGCTCGGACTGACCTTTCATGGATTGCGGCACAGCCACAAGACCTGGCTCATCACCGGCGGCGCTCCCGAGATCGCTCAAGCGCGACGGCTCGTCCATCATCTGCCCAACCGCTCAAGCCGGAGAATCCTGCTCCAGAACTGCTCCACAGGGTCACCACAACACGATCAACAGGCGATCACCCAAGATCCACCCTGACCCTCACACCGCCAGTGGTCCACAAAGGACTTCCACCCGGTTACCACCCGCCGACATGCTGCAGGGCAACAGTATGGGGCTCACGCCTGGACGTTCCTTCGCCGCGCCAGCGGGGTCGTATTGGTATCCCCTCTCCACGGTGTTGCCGCGCCGCAGTTTGTGGTCCTGGCCGATGGCCAGCGCGCAGCGCTTCGCCAACTCGGCGACCGCAGCCGCAGTCGGTTGCGCGTCAACACACCCCACGCCCGTTTCCTGACTACGTCCTATCGCCCCCACCGCGCATCCGCCCATGGCCAGGGCGACACGTAGGTCAGCCGGTCGTCAGCTCTTGCTTGTGATCGTGCACGGAGATCAATCTCCGCAACGGGTTCTGGCAGTAGCGGGATCTCGCCCTCCGGCAAGCTGGAGGGATCCAAGGCTGATTGCCGTTGCTCAGTCTCACGGTAGGCCGCCCACTCGACGATTGGCTTCTTCGTATCGATCATGCCCTGGTTGTACCCTCGGCCGTCTGGCGTATTGATCACGCTGTGCGGATGGTCGACGCTGAAGGTGTCGATGTGACACACCTGGGGGTCCCTTGCCTACCCGCAGGCCATCGCGCAGCGACACGTAGCGCTCTTGGCGCCGGCGTCCTGGCGTTGAACGATGTTGGGACAAGGGAGCGAGGACCCCACCGGGTACCCCTCATCCTCTTGCGGCGGCTGTGGGGTCGGTCGGGTCGCTGTCCCGTTCGGTCGGGGTAAGTCTGCCTCCGTCGTCGGGCGCGGGTGGGTGGCCGGAGGCCGGGCGCCGCCCGCTTGCCCGAGCGGCCCCCCGCAGGGGCCTCGCGACCGTGGCTCTCCAGGTCGATCTGTACCCGCTAATTGGCCCTCACGCGTCTGGTGTCGTATGCCCACATCGCGATCTCGACGCGGTTGCGTGCGCCGAGCTTGGTCATCAACGATGCGACGTGGTACTTGACCGTGCTCAGGCCGACGAAGAGCTCGGTGGCGATCTCGGCGTTGGTCCGGCCACGTGCCACCAGCGCGAGCACCTCCTCCTCGCGCTCGGTGAGTGGGTCGATGAGCTGGACCGGTACCACCAGCGCCTGGTCGGCGAAGGTCGCCAGCAGCCGGCGGGTGACGTTGGGGGAGATCAGCGCGTCCCCGTTGGCCGCCGCGTGGATGGCCTGCACGAGGAGCGCCGGACCGGCGTCTTTGAGCAGGAAGCCGCGGGCGCCGGCGCGCAGGGCGCCGAGGACGTACTCATCGAGGTCGAAGGTGGTGATCACGACGACCGCCATCGGGTCCGTCACGTCTGGCCCGGCGAGGCGCCGCGTCACCTCGACGCCGTCGAGCCCAGGCATCCGGATGTCGACGAGGAGGACATCGGGACGCAGCCGGGTCCCCAGGTCGAGCGCTGCGAGCCCGTCTGCTGCCTCCCCCACGACCTCGATGTCGGGTTGCGCGCCGAGGATCGTCACCAGCCCGGTCCGGACCAAGTCCTGGTCGTCGGCTACGACAACACGGATGCTCATCCCAACGCCTCCACCGGCAGCACTGCCTCGACCACCCAGCCACCCTCGGGCCCCGGCCCCGCGGAGAACGATCCGCCGAGGAGCTGGGCGCGTTCGGCCATGCCCAGCAGGCCGAACCCAGGCTCCGGGGCCGGCCCCGGCTCGGTCTGTCCATCGTCGCTGACACGCAGCCTGACGGCGTCGCCCTCCCGGCGTACGTCGATCCCGACGCGGGTCGCGCTCCGGGCGTGCCGTACGGCGTTGGTCAGCGACTCCTGCGCGAGCCGGTACAGCGCGGTGTCCACGGGTCGTGCCAGCCGAGTCAACGAACCGTCCAGCGAGACCTCGACGGTGGGCGTCGCGTCGGTGCGCGACAGAGCAGGCAGGTCCGCCACACCCAGCTGCGGTGAGTAGGCGGCGGCTTCCTCCTCACGCAGCACCCGCACCATGGATCTCATCTCCGCCAGGGTTCGCGACGCTTCAGACTCGATCACGGCCAGGAACTCGGCAGCCTTCTCAGGCTGGATGCCGGCGACCACACCACCGGCCTGCGCCTGCACCGCGATGGCCGAGACGTGGTGGGCCACTGTGTCGTGCAGCTCGCGCGCCAGCGCCACCCGCTCGTGATTTCGGATCTCGCGCTGTTGGCGATGCCAGAGGTCCGCGCGGTAGCGGAACACCGCCGCGAGGGCGACGAACAACAGCAAGAGGACGCTCCCGCCGAAAACGTCGGCCAAGCCCGCGGAGGAGGCGTACATCCCCAGCGCGACAACGACTGTCACGAACGCCGTCCCCACGACCATCTCCCGTCCCGAGCCCCACCGCACCAGGGAGTAGAGCAGGATCAGGACGGCCATCGTGGCGTAGAGGCCGAGGTCCCCGACGTGCGCAGTCAGCTGGAGGACCGAGAGCAGCCCGGCGACGCCCCACCCGACCAGGGCGGCCACCAGGGGGCGGCCCCGCCGCCAGAGCAGGGCAGGCAGCAGCACCAGGGCGAGCACCGTCACAAGGGGTTGCCAGGCCAAGCCCGGCCGAGCGATGCCCTCGACCAAGGCGGCGGCCGCGACCACGCCCACCAGCAGCCAGTCGAGCCGACCGATGGGTGGGGCGTCAGCAGGCCGCGGCTCACGCCAGATGGAGCGCCAGACAGTGACCACGGCTCCAGCCTAGGGATCGGCGTGCCTCGGTGTACCCGCCGAAAGAACAGGAGCGAGACCATGCCATCGGCCAGGCGAACCCCAGACTCCGGGCCGAGGCGCCCGCCGCCGGGTTCAGCGATCGTCGACCTACCGATCCTCACCACAACAACGGAGCCCATGATGAGAACACGTCAACCCACCACCGCCACGCTGGAAGACCAGCGGATCCCGGTGAGAGCCAAGCTCGCCGCAACGTGGACAAGCTTCATGTTCCTGTACGCCTATGTGGACATTCTCAACTTCTTCACGCCCGGCGTCATCGAAGACATCCTCAACGGCAAGGTCTTCGAGTTCGACCTCTCCCAGACCTTTTCGACCACGGCGCTGACCCTCATCGCCATCCCGATCCTCATGGTCGTGCTGTCGATGACGCTGCCCGCCAGGGCGAACCGCATCACCAACCTCACCATCGCCGCGCTCTACGTCCCCGTCACGGCATTCAACGCGGTGGGCGAGTCCTGGCTGTACTTCTACGGCCTTGGCATCGTGCTGGAATTGATCCTTCTCGCCCTCATCGTGCGGTATGCCTGGACCTGGCCCCGCACCGCACCGTCGGCGACCATGGCGGCTAGCCCGGACCGTGAAACCGTTCGCGCCCAACAGCAAGCGTGAACCCGCGAGCAGTCCCCGTCCTGTTCGGAGCCATCTGCCTCGGTGCCGCGGTGCGGGCCTCCTGGCAGTGGGACACCAACCACCACTGGGACGCCGCGTAGGGGCCTTCCAAGCCCTCTGCGGCAGGTCAGGTCATCGGATGCACACCAGTCCCTACCGGACACCCCGTGTCGGTGACATCGACGAGGATCGCATCGAGCAGGCCGCGGGCACCGCATCTGCGTGCGGTGCCCGCACCAGAGCGGCTCAGCTCAGCTCAGCGGCAGCTCCACTCGACGGCCGAGGCCCCACTCCCCCGCTTCGTCATCACTGACCACGGCGAACACGCCTGGAGGAACGCCGTCGAGCTTCGCGGTACGCGAGGCGACGGCCAACAGATCACGCTCGTCCGCGCCGGTGATGAAGAAGACATAAGCGTCCCCGTACTCCTCGCCGTCGTCAAAGACCTCGATCTCGCCTTCTTCTTCCAACCCGCCCAAGAAGTCCTCGATCACATCGATCCAAGGAAAGGGGTACTCGCCCTCGGCCACAACCGGCTCCGAGGGAAAGGGGACATGGATCTCGATGATGAGGGTGGCCACACAGCCATCGTTGCGGAAGATCAACAGCTGTGACCAGCCTGTGCCGCCCGATCTCGACCCACGCACGATCGACAACTACCGCAGCGTCCTGCGCTGCCACATCCTGCTCCGCTGGGGCGCAACACCGCTGAACGCCATCACCGCACTCGGTGTGAACAAGTGGATCGCCGACCTGCGCCGGCTCGGCTACGCCAACACCACCGTCGCCACCGTCGTCAAGGTCTTGTCGATGATCCTCACCGATGCTGCCGATGAACGCCTCATCCCCTCCAACCCCATCCGCCGCTACCGACGTCGCGGACGACGCAGTCACCGCATCGAACGTGAACGCGTCTGGGCAACACCCACCGAAGTCCTCCGCATCGCCCAACAGGCCGCCTCACTCGGCGGAGAGACCGCCAGCCTGCTGATCATCGACCCACGCACCGGATGCCTGCACGAGGGCGCACACACGCGCTGGTTCGGCTCACCCAAAACCGCATCATCGGCCCGCACGATCACCCTGCCGCCGTTCCTCGTCACCATGCTGCGCAAGCACCTCGAGCGGTACAACAACGAGTTCGTGTTCACCACCGAAGGCGGAACATAGTTGTGGCGCAGCACTTTCATCCGCCGCGTCCTCAAACCCGCGGTCAACGGCAACGAAGGACAACCGCTCAGGCGTCCACACAGCACCGACCCGGCCCGGCCTCACATTCCACGGATTGCGACACAGCCACAAGACCTGGCTCATCGCCGGCGGCGCACCCGAAGTCGAACTCCGACTCCTCAGCGACCTCCAACGCCACTGGCACGAAGCAGACCTGAACATCCGAGCACACCCGACCGCACCGGAACCTGCAGAACGCCATGTCTCCGGACCACTTGCGGCACAACCAATCCACTGCCCCTCACACCGTTGGTGGGAGGGGCGTGACGAATACCCAGATCCACGAACCCGGACGCGATCAAGCCGGAGAATCCTGCTCCAGAACTGCTCCACAGGGTCACCGCAACACGATCACCAGACGATCACTCAAGATCCACCCAGAACAGCAAGAAACCCGCCTGACCAGCGATAATCGCCAGATCAGACGGGTTCTACTTCAAGTGGAGCTGAGAGGACTCGAACCCCTGACCCTCACACTGCCAGCGTGAGCCAGAGCATGCCCTCACCTGCGGCGATTATGAAACCGCTGGTCATTACGGTTCCGTTCACCGCCGTTGAATGCAGTCTAACGCCGTTCAGGGCGCATGGACTCTCCGGTTTTCTCCAGACCGATTCAGTGTGAGAGTCGCCTTGAATGGCCTTGGCTTCACGCCGAATCAGCTTCAGACAGGCCGTGTGGCGCTCTCGAAGGGCGCACCTGTAATGCAACCGGTCGGCGGCGACCTCGCGTGTCCAATCACCACGGGCTTCGCGCTCCGGACGACCTAAAAGTCCACAAAGGACAGCGAGCTGCGACGATGCCGAGTCCGCACCGGAAAATGATCAATATCTGCATTCATCACCCGACCCCTGGAGTCAGCTGATGCCCAAACAACACCCTCACCGCCTCACTGAGCTTCGCATCTCGCGAAACGCCCTTGATATCGCCCGTGATGCGTTCGCGGCACTGAGCACCGGGCCTGGCGCGATCCACCTTGACGGCGAGCTGTTTCCAGGGCTTCCTGATCGCCGACTGCGACTGGAGGAAGTCCGCAACATGCTGCTGGACCGGCAATGCACGCAACCCACAAGGGATGCCGTGTGGAGGCATCTGGTTCTGCGTGCTCGCTCGCATGAGGTGGCGTGGAGGACCGCCGCAGTCGGCATGGCCTTGCCCGCGTTGATCTCCGCGTCATCCAAATTGGCCTCGACCTTGGTCAGCGGTTCCGCGGACGTGCACAGCGAAATCGTGACTGGCTTTCTCGCCGCGGTGGCGACGGTGGATCTACAACGACCAAGGATCATGCTTCGCCTCAGGTGGGCGGCCTACCGAGCTGGCCATGCCGCTCTCGTTGAAGCTCGGAACCGGCCAACTCCGGCGAACCTGGAAGCCTCCGCCGTGCCCGTGGCGGCGGTACCAGGCCATCCAGACCTCGTGCTGGCGCAAGCGGTTGCTGATCGAGTACTGAGTCAGAGCGACGCTGATCTGATCGGTGCGACCCGCCTGGAGGACGTGTCCGTCACCAACTGGGCGGACCAACACAACATGGGTCAGTGGGCAACCTACAAAGCACGACAGCGAGCGGAGGAACGTCTGCGGCGCTACCTCGTGGGCACGTGGTCGCCGCAACGCCCATGTGCCACCGCATGCACACCTGGCCGGGGCCACCGGCAGGCACAACGGCGGCCCCGGAACCCAGCTCGTCGGAGCGTTCACGCCGCCGAATCGGGTATGCGATCGTTCAGGAAGCCGAGCAGCTTCCGTTCTGCCCGCGCCAACTCTTCCTGACACCCGTACCTGCTCAGACCGCACCGACCAGCGACCACGTGCCGGTTCTCGCCGTCGAGGTGTACCGCCGACAGCAATCCTGCCTGTTCCTCGGTCAGGGCGCTGCCGAGCACTGCGTCCGCGAGAATCAGATCCGGATGCCCGTTGACTTTCCTTCGGATCCGGATCGCGTCATCGATAGCGGTGTTTTGCCGACGAAGCCGGTTCTCCCGGTTGCAAGCCTCGTGCCCATTGCGGAAGGCGCCGTAGTAGAGCTGTGAGTACACCTTGGGTTGGTCGTCCTCAGCCAAATCCAGTGCCTGGAGGAATCCTTCGAGAATCTCCGAATCCAGGTCAGCCTTGTCACCGGGGTACCGCGGATTGAGCTTGCCGGCGATGTGCTTCAGACCGGGAACCATCATCCCGGCGGCTGCCATGGTCCACGGCTCCGGCTCCTCATGGGCGCGGCGAACGAGCTCCTTCCACACCGCGTCCTTGGTCAGCCAAATGGTCTGCCGCTTGAGCAACAACACTCGAATCTCGTCGAGCGGCTCAAGCCGCGACGGAAGTCCGCAACCGAGTCGCACACCGTCGAGAGCAAGGGCATTGGGGAAGGTGGTCAGCTCGGCGAAACGCCGCTCGACGACATCGAGGCAGGACAGAGCACGATCTTGCATTTGCGGTGATCCCTTTCCGTACTGGGTTGGTCCCCCGACACCCCCTAATCGCCCGGTTCGGAGTCAAAATGATGAGGAATCACCCGATTTGGTGACATGTCGCCAGCGTGTCGCTTCCAGGGTTCAGGCCATCGTGTGGCCAGTGAGGCGCATCAGCGGAGCTCCGTCACCGTGTCGCGTCTTGGAGCGCTGAGTAGGACACACGTTCCTGTTCGAGACGGACGGCGGTACCGAGCGCGTCTTCGACAAGATCGTTGTACAGCGTGGCCTCGTCTGGATGGAGCGATCTGAGGTGTGCGTTGACCGGGGCGCTTTCGCGCACCCACTGATCCTCGTGGGCCAGCAGTGTCGCCCGGTCCATCAGCATCGAGCAAACGTGCCCGAACTTGGCCCGCAGCCGATCCAGGATGGCGAACCCATGGGTGTCGATATCGCCCCAGTACACCAGTTTCCGCTCGGACAACCAGGTCAGCGGCTCAAGTTGGGACAGCGCGTACCCGCCCCCGAAGACCACAACGGAATCCTCCGCGGGCGGGAACGCCAGGTACGTGACCTCGTTCTCCACCACGAACACCGTCGAAACCGGGAGAGGTCTCATGGCGAGTTCATCGACGCGGACGGCCAGTTCACTGAACCCCTCGTGGCTGCCGAGCCAACGAAACCGCACGTAGCCGGGTTTCCTGCGAAAGCGATATCGGCTGGTGAACTCCGAGTGCGGATAAGCAGGATCGATCCGATGTGCCGGGAGATGGTGGTCCAACAGGAGGCCGAGGATCTTGCGGTGGCCTTCGATGAACTTGGTGTCGACACCGGGAACGTCGACCTGGCGGACGTACATGTCGCGGGTCGCGTGGTTGTCGATCCAGAGCACAGTGGTGATCAGTTTGTCCCAGACACGGTCGAAACTGAGCGCTTCAAGGGGTTTTGCGATCATCCATCCGGCAGGTCCGGGCGCCGGTGTCTGTGTCGCGTGTAGGAGTTCGGTGAAGCGCCGCACGTCCGATGTGCGGCGCAGCAGCGACCAGAGCTGGTCGTAGGAGTCGATCCAGACTCGGCCCGGCAACTCGTTCGTGCCGATGATCCTGCCGCCCACGGTCTTCGTCTCGACTCGCAGCAGGCGCTGATCGACCTGGCGCCACTGGGAGACCCACTCCTGAACTTCGCCGAATCGCGTGGACAGGTCACTGGCGGTGGGGCTGCGCAACGGGATTTCGAGCGGGACCCACTCCTCGCCGGCAGCGAACATCCTCAGGAAATCGCCGTTGTCCCAACGGCGTTTCAACCTGTTCACCACGTCGGTGGGTGTCGACCAGGTCCGCGGCGCCGCCATCAGTCGCCTCGCGCGGGCGTGTCTTGCATTGCGTGCGCTAGTTGCCGCTGCTTGTACTCCTCGATCGTGAGGCTCTGCAGGCGCGAGTAGCTACCGGTCTTGTTGTCCACGAAGCCCACCGCGGACACGTGTGGCTCGATCACGTGGATCTTCTGCAGTGGCGTGACGATCAGCAGCTGAAGTCCCAGCTGTGCGAACAGGTTCAACGCGAACCGAGTCGACTCGTCGGAGCCACGACCGAACGCCTCGTCGATCACGACGAAGCGGAAGGTCTTCGACTTCCCTCGGCCGTGGTCAAGTTTGAACTGGTACGCGAGCGATGCCGCCAGGATCGTGTAGGCGAGCTTCTCCTTCTGCCCTCCCGACTTCCCGCCCGAGTCGGTGTAGTTCTCGTGCTCGGAGTCGTCGGAGTGCCAGCGTTCGGAGGCCGAGAACATGAACCAGTTGCGGACGTCTGTGACACGCCTCGTCCATGCCCGATCCGCCTCGGTCTGGCCCTCACGTCCCTTGAACCGCTCAATGATCTTCTTAACCTGCAGGAACTTCTGCTCCGAGTACTGATCCGACTCGTCACCGCCAAGCGTGCCGGTCGTGCAGTCCCGCAGTTCAGTGCGGAAGTCACGGATCTCGACGTTGATCGTGGGCTGCAGATCCAGCCGGATGTACCGGCCGGGGTTGTAGTCGATGCCGACCAGCGACTCGTTGATGGTCTCGACGCGTCGCTTGATCAGGTCGACCTGTTTGTTCAGCTGGGAGTTGAACCCGGCGATGTCGCGGATGGTGTTGGTGTTCAGGTAGGTCTTGAAGTCTGTCTCGAACCTGGGCAGGTCGTCATTGACGAGGCGGTCGTGGAACGCCCGGTACTCACCGGCCGCGAACATCGAGTCGTCGGCCTCCTCCATCTCCCGCGGGTACTTCCTGCGGAAGGTGCTCATCTTGGCGATCGCCTTGTTCCCGACAGCGGTCTGGCGGCCGGTTCGGTTCTCCACGAGGTTGGTGAGCTTTCCGCTGACATCCGCCTGGCAACGATCACAGTCAGCCGGCGTCAACAGGACCTGGGAGTCCAGATGTCCTTCGACAGCGTCGAAATGTGCCCGAGCGTGCTGGTACGCTGGCTCCTCCAGCTTCTCTTTCGCCGCGTCCAGGTCATTCTGCGCGGTATCGCGGGCAGCGGTGAGTTTGCCGATCTTGGTCGTGAGCGTCTCCTGGGTGTCCGCCGCAGTCTTGATCTTCGCCCCGACGAGTTCGAGCTCGGCCGTCACGCGCTGCAGCTCGTCGGACGACTGCTCAAGACGTCGCTTCTCGTCGGTGAGCGCTGTGATGCCGTTGACCACCGACTGCCAGTCGATGTCCGCGTACGAGCCGAACTCCGTGAGCTTGGCGATCGCGCCCTGCAGTTCATTGGTCCTACGGAAGTCCCCGCTCAACCCCTGCCTCTTGCCGACAAGATCGTTTCGCTCGGCCTGCACCTTGCCTGCCTGGTCGAGCAACGCGTCGATCTTCTGCTCGTTGCTCCAGCCGAGAACGTAGGTGCGCCTGTCGTCGATGCGTCGGGCGTCGTTCTTCTCGTGCCAGCCGCGTGCCCCCTTGATCTGTCCTTCACGGGTGACCGCCTTGGCGGCGCGACGAAACTCGTCCATGGTGTCGACGCATTCGCAGTCGGCGCGGTACCGCAGTTCCCGCTCCACCCACGCCGTGAACGGGGAGTCCTTGATCTCCAACATGGTGGCGAGCGTGCGACTGCTGACCACGATGTCGGGCTCGCGGCCGAGACGATCGGGCACCCGGTAGTAGACCAGCCTCGTACCCAGGTGGTGATCGTTGATCCAGGTCGACGCCGCGGTGTAGTGCTCGCTGGACACGAGCAGCGACAGGCCGAAGCCGTGCAGCAACCGTTCGGCGACTCCCTCCCATTCGGCGCAGTCGGGTCGGACCTGGATGAGCTCACCCGCGAACGGCAGGTCCTCCTCGTCCAGTCCCAGCTCGCCGCAGAGCTGGGCACGCAGGTCAAGGCTCCGCTTCGGGATGTTGCTGCGCCGGTTCCGCAGGCTGATCAGTTCCTCGTTGAGCTCCTTACCCTCGATCTCCAGGGCGTTGAGCCGCACGCCGATCTCAGTGAGCTTGTTCTGCAGCTCGGCCTGCGCCCCGTCGAGGTCGCTCGCCGCATCGGTGATGTCGCGATGCCGGGTGGAGAACTGCTCGGCGTTCTCCACCCGACGAAGCCCGGCCTCGGCCAGGAGTTGGTGGAAACGCTGAGACCTTCCCTGGCGCCGGTCCCGCTCGGCGGAGTCGGTCCTGAGCTGCTTCTCGATCTCGGACAGCCTCCCGCCGCCGAATCCCGCCCGCGCCACGCTCAGCTCAGTTTCCCTGCCGCGCAACTGGTCCAGTTCCGCCTTGGTCTGACGAAGGTCGTCCGTGCGGGTGCGAAGGTCCGTGGTCAGCGTGACGATCTGCGCTTGGAGCAGACGGGACCTGCGGTCCGCGAAGTAGTGCGGCAGTGCGTCGCGCTGCTCCTTGAGCGACTGGATCTCGATCGCGAGATGGTCGTAGACATCGCACTCGGCCAGCAGCGGGCGAAGCTCGGCCAGTTGCTCGCGCGCCTTGCGCACTGCGGCGTGAGCCTTCGCCAGATCCTCGAAATGATCGACCAGCCTCTTGGTCCAGTCGGCCGCGTCGAAGGGCTCCAGCATGTGGTTGCGGACGAACTCGTTGAGATTGCCGACGGACTTCATCGACACGGTCTGGTGGAACAGCTCCATCGCCTGCTCCGACGGGATGTCCAGCCGCCGCCTGAAGTCCTTGCTGTACTGGGGGAAGTGATCGTGCGTTCCGGCACCGCCCTTGCGGAGCCGCCGCTTGAGCGTGGCGATATCGCCGCCGAAGTCCGAGAAGTCACCGGCGATCGTCAGGTCCCGGTCAGCGGTCACGAAGAAGCGGTCCGGCTGGCCCTCAGTAGCGCTGCCGAACCAGAAAACCTGTGCGAGCGTGACCGTGGAGTCGTAGCCGGGGTTGGCGAACACGCCCAGGATGACCGCGAACGAACGCCGATCACGCAAGCCGACCGGTTTGGACGAGCCGGTCGCCTCGCTTCGCTCCGACTTGTGGTAGCCGAGAACGTACGACCGCAGGCTGCGCTCCCTGGACTCGGCACCCGCCGCCTTGTTGTACGAGATGCGATGTGCCGGCAGCAGCAGGGTCGTGATCGCGTCGACCATCGTCGACTTCCCCGAACCGATGTCGCCGGTCAGCAAGGCGTTCTCACCTCGCACACCGAACACCCACACCCGCTGGTCGAACGTGCCCCAGTTGTAGACCTCGAGCCGCTCCAGCCGATGGCCGGCCAACTCGGCGGGCTCCTCGCTCATCGGTCCTCCTGGGCGCCGCTGGGATCGAGTTGGCGCGTGTACTCGGCAAGGCGCTGGTCGAACTCCGACAGCCACTGCCCGTCAACGAACGCCTTCAAGATCCGGCGGACTTCAAACGCCGCGTCCTGCCCCTTGATCCTTCGGAGAAACCCGAGCTCGACGACCTTGTTGATCTGCGTGTCGATCTGGTCGACCAGCCTGGCCTCGTTGTTGCTCTCCGGCATGAACAGCCGCACCATCTCCACGATCTGGTCACGGGTGAGGATCAGCCTCGTGTCGCTGTCGCCCGCGTCGAACTCGGCGAGCTTCTTCCGCAACAGCGCCAGCAGCAGACTGACCGCGAACGACAACGCCCGCCGCGGGATCAGCCGGGGAACAGCGGCGTCTTCGTCGTCCGCATCGGGTTTCGACCGCAGAAACGCATACCCCTCAGCCTCGTCGATGATCACCGTGAGCCCCATGACGCCGACGTAATCGCGCGCCTGTGCCTGCAGCGGCAGCAAGTGCTGCCACACCTTCTCGTGCGTGTCGCGGTAGACCACGCCCTTCACCAGGTGCGTCACGACCAACGACAGATCCAGGTCATCCTTGGCGGACGTCACGACTCCCCCACTTCAGCGGCCGGCATCTGCGTAAACGTGACCCGAGGAACCGTGGCCACCCGGTCAGCACCGTCGAGATCACGCCAGCGCACCCGTTCCCGCACCTGCTCGTCGAACACCACCCGGAACGCCGGATCGTTCAGCGACAGGTACGTCACCAACTCGGCCAGCCCCTGCTCCAGCGGATGCTTGCCGAGCAGCTCCGCAAGACCGATCTGCCCGCGCGTGCGCAGCACCCGACGAACACCCTCGCTCAGGCGTTCCGGGTCGACGTAGATCTGCTCGAACAGCAGCGAGGAGTCGATGTCCTCATCGGCGGCGACGATGTCGGCGCTGCTCAACGCAACCTTTTCCGGTGGCGTGTACAGCGGGCGTTCCATCGGCAACGCCACCACCGGAGCGGTTCCCTCGATCTCGGACACGACATCCACATCACGGCGTTCCCGCAACTTCAACGCACTCGACTCGATACCGCGCAGGATGTCCATCACCCTGCGGTTCTCCAGCCAGACCTGGTCGTCGAGAAACCGGCGCAGCTGCTCGGACAGCAGCCGGACCGTCGCCTGCGTGCGTTCCGCCGCATCCATCCAGTCGTAGTGGATGTGCCGCATTCTCGGGTCGGCTTCCCCGATGGCGTCGAGTGCCTGCACGCGTTCGAGCAGCTCGCTCAGCTCCGTCTGCTTCTCATAGGAGAGCAGGAAGTCGTAGAACGCCTGGAAACTCTTGCCCTGATCGGAGTCGGCGATGCTGTTGCGGCTCCCCAACACCTCGTCGAGCAGGGCACCCTTGGCACCGTCCCAGGACGCGATCCGTTCCCGCAGATCACGATCCAGCGCCCGGAAGTTCGCCTCGACCTCGCGGAAGTCGGCGAGCAGCTCCCGCGCGATCGCCGCGAACTGCTGGTAGCGATCCTTCTGCGCCGGCGAGTCGAGCACCGCGAAGTCCCCACGCTCGACCTGTGCGATTTCGACATCGATCTCGTGGCGGCGACGACGCAGTTCAGTCAGCCTGACCTCGGGGTCGGTCTCCGCGCCGAACACCATCTGCCGCAGCAGCTCGAACACCGTGTTCAACCGCGACTCGGTACCGACGAACGACCGAGCGTGGAGCGTGTCGACCCACGCCAAGGCCTTCTCGACAGCCGATGTCGCGTCGTAGTGCGCCTCCTCGGCACCAACCGGGTAGTACTTGCGCAACCATCCCTTGTCCGAGGCGGCCCAGTCGTCCAGGTACGCACCGGCCGGCTTCGGGAACCTGTGGTCGAGCCGCTCGTTCAGCGCGTGAAGCTCATCCTCGAGCCTGCCTGCCAGCTCACCGCGCGAGATGGACCGAACGTTGTCCTCGACGAACACCTTGCCCAGAAAGCTGAGGATGAACGGCGCGTTGTCCGCGAGCAGAAGTTTCCAGGCAGGGCTGTTCTTACGCAGCGATTCGAGATCCTCGAACTCCACGACACCTGCCTTCCGCCTGCCACGGCGTCCACCTTCTCGAGGGTAGGGGAAGGCACCGACAGAGCCAGGACAACCCTTCGACGACGCATGTCGACCTCAAACACAAGATCGTTACGCTCCGTAGTGCAACGTTGCGACTACCCTGACTGGTCGACTACGGCCTTACGGAGAATTCGTGAAGAGACCGACCGGCCGATGGCGGATCGTGAAGATGGCGAACTGGGACCAGGATGCCGTCGACCTCGCCGAGCCTGGGTTCATCAAATTCACCAAGAACAGCGCCGGCGAGTTCGGCTTCATCGCCCTCCGCGGCTGGATGGACTGCCGGTGGACCGAGCGCGACGGCCACCCTTTCGTCGAGTTCAGCTGGGAAGGCCACGACGAGGGCGACCAGGTCAGCGGGCGCGGCTGGGCCGCATTAGCTGAGAACGGCTCTCTTACCGGACGCCTGTTCATTCACCTGGGCGACGACTCGGGCTTCCACGCCACACCATTCGAGGATCGACGTTGAGCGAGTACCAGTACTACGAGTTCATTGCCATCGACCAGCCCCTCGACGCACAGGCGCAGGCCGAGGTGCGCTCGCTGTCCACCCGCGCGGAGATCACCGCGACCAGATTCGTCAACTCCTACAACTGGGGCGACTTCCGCGGCGACCCAAGCCGACTGATGGAGCGCCACTACGACGCGCATCTATACCTGGCCAACTGGGGCACCCGGCGAATCATGCTGCGCCTGCCCCTTGGCTTGCTCGACCTGGAGACAGCCGAGCGGTACTGCGTCAGCGACCAAGTCACAGCCTGGACCGCTGGCCAGCACGTCGTCCTCAGCCTGACCAACGATGACGAGTCCGGAGGCTGGGACTACGACCCGGAGGTCTCCCTGTCGTCCATCGTCGGCATCCGCGACGAGCTCGCCGGCGGCGACCACCGTGCGCTCTACCTGGCTTGGCTGGCCGGCTACGGAATCTGGGAGCACGACGAAGACGCCTTCGACCAAGACGAGGACGACGAACTCGAACCACCCGTTCCACCTGGCCTGCGCACGCTCACCGCGTCACAACACGAGCTGGCCGGCTTCCTCCGCCTCGACGAGGACCTGCTCGCGGTGGCAGCCGAGGCAAGCCCGCCCCTCCCCGATCGTACCAACGATTCTGAGCAGCTCGCGACCTGGCTGGCGGATCTGCCCGTAAGCGAGAAGAACCGGCTACTGCTGCAGGTCGCCCAAGGACGGGCCGCGACCGCGCGAATGGAAATACTGCGCCGATTCCGCGACGTCACCGCCCCTGCTGTCGCCGCACCCGGCCGCCGGACCGTTGCCGATCTCCTGGACAGCGCCTGGCGCAGGCGCGACGACCGGCAGCGCCAGGAAGCCGAGCAACGCGCCGAGGAGGAAGCCCGCCGCGAACGCGCCCGAGCCCTCGCCCGCCAGAAACGACTGGATGATCTGTCCCTTGACGAAGAAGCCGCCTGGGCTCAGGTCGAAGCGATGATCGCCACCCGAAAGCCCGGCGAGTACGACGCCGCCGTTGCACTGCTCAGCGATCTCCAAGCGCTGGCCGAACGGGACAACCGGTTTGACACTTTCACCTTGCGCAGCATGGCGTTGCGTCACACGCACGCACGCAAACCCAGCCTCATCGACCGCCTGGACCGGGCAGGGATCTGATCGTTCGGTACGCGGCAAGGTGCGGCGGTCCCACCACTTCGACTGAACACCGTTCTACGGTGGGTTACGTGGATCACGATCTCCGGTCAGCGGCGGCAGCCGGACTCGAGGAGGAACTCGCGAGCCTGCGTGCCCTGACCGCACAACTGCAGTCAGAAAACGCGCGGTTGTTGCGGCTGCTGGAGCTGACACCGAAACAAGCGGCACCTCCCGGCCCGACGCAGACCGGCTTCTTCGAAGCACCTCCGGGCCCGGTCTACCGACAGTCGGCACCGGACGCGAAGGTGGACTTCTTCGCCGCCATGTTCGCCGCCCGGACCGACATTTATGCCACGCGGTGGGAGAACACGCGCACCGGCAAGGCCGGATGGCTGCCAACAGTGCGTGGCGGCTGGCGCAAGGGCGTTCGGCACGAGGACCGGGACTATCTGCCGCTCGACAAGGAGGTTCTGCGCGCCCATCTGACCGGTGCCGCGCATGTCGGGTTTGTATCCGCTGCTGGACGGTGATCTGTGCTGGTGGCTGGCGGCCGACTTCGACGGGCACGCGGCGATGCTGGACGCCCTGGCGTATCTGAAGGCTGCCCGGACGTGGTCGGTGCCCGCCGCGCTGGAGGTGTCACGTTCCGGCGTTGGTGCGCACGCATGGGTGTTCTTCGCCGCTCCCATCCCCGCCGAGACCGCCCGCCGGCTCGGCACCGCCCTGCTGCGGGAGGCGATGGCGGTACGTGGCCGCATGGACTTGGCCAGCTACGACCGGTTGTTCCCTTCGCAGGACGTGCTACCGGCGGGCGGCGTGGGGAACCTGATCGCCGCGCCCCTGCACGGCAAGGCCCGCCAGGACGGTGCGACGGTGTTCCTCGATCTGGCCACGATGGAACCCCACGAAGACCAGTGGGCGTTCCTGTCGTCGCTCGGCCGGATGAGCCCGGCTGAGGTCGGCCGGGTCGCTTGCCGCGCCGGGAAAGTCACCGTCGGCGCGAGCATCAGTCGGCTCGATACACCGGTCTCGACTCGGATCCGGGTCGCCGCGTCCCCGATCGTGCACGCCCGGCTCAGCTCTGGGATCCGTGTGGAGTCGGACGAACTGACCCCGGCGTTGCACGCGACGCTGAAACACGCGGCGTCGATGTCGAATCCGCTGTTCTACGAGCGTCAGCGCCTGCGAATGTCCACATGGGATACCCCGCGGTTCTTGCGCAGCTACGACGAGACGCTGGATGGCGGGCTTGTCGTGCCGCGGGGCCTGGCGGACATGGTGGCGTCGCTGGTGGAGCAGGCAGGCAGCCGCCTGGAGGTGCTCGACGAACGGCCAGCCGGAGAGGCGCAGGAGTTCACGTTCACCGCCTCGCTGACCAGCGCGCAGCGAACGGCCGTGGACGCCCTCCACGAACATGATCTCGGTGTGCTGGTCGCGCCACCTGGAGCCGGCAAGACCGTCATCGCATGCGCACTGATCGCAACCCATGCAACGTCCACACTCGTGCTCGTCGACCGCAAAGCCCTCGCCGACCAGTGGCGCACCCGCATCGGCGGCCTGCTGGGCGTCAAGGCCGGCCAGCTCGGCGGCGGTCGCAGCAAGACCCGCGGCGTCGTGGACGTCGCGATGCTGCAGACGCTGGCCCGGAAAACCGATCTTGAGCAGCTCACCAGCGGCTATGGGCTGGTGGTCGTGGACGAGTGCCACCACGTCCCCGCGGCGGCGTTCGAGCACGCCATCAAACAAATCCCAGTACGCCGCTGGCTCGGGCTGACCGCTACTCCATATCGCCGTGACAAGCTCGACGACCTGATCGCACTGCAACTCGGCCCAGTCCGCCACACCATCGCACAAGCCACTCTCACCGCCGACGACGGCACGCCCCAACTCGAGTTCGACAACGCCGCACAGCCGCCAACGCCCGTGCTTCACGTGCACGACACCGCGTTCCGCTACCTCGGTGACGCCGACCCCGCGAAGCCTGGCGGAATGGCGGCCATCTACCGCGATCTCGTCGCCGACCAAGCCCGGACAATCCAGGTTGTCGAGGACGTGACCGCGGCGCTGAAACGCGGCAGGTACTGTCTGGTACTCACCCAGTGGACCACCCACGTCGAGCGCCTGGCCGACGAGTTCCGCCAGCAGTCTCTCGACCCGGTCGTTTTGCACGGCGGCATGAGCACCAAGTCCCGCCGGGACGCCCTCGCCCGGCTGCAAGCGTCCGCTGACGGATCACCGCTGCTCGTCGTCGCCACAGGACCATTCGTCGGCGAGGGATTCGACTGTCCCGTCCTGGACACGCTTTTTCTCGCCGCGCCCATCGCGTTCAAGGGTCGCCTGGTGCAGTACGTGGGACGCGTTTTGCGCGCGCACCCAGGCAAAACCACCGCAGAAGTCCACGACTACCACGACATCAACACCGGCGTCCTGGCTTCGTCACTGTCCAAACGCGCGCCCGGCTACGTCAGTCTCGGCTTCCCCGACCCCCGCAGGTCGACATCGGGCCGCTGACCTCCGACCGACCACAACAGCGCTCTGTGTGGCCGATCGAGTTGCGATCACTACCACGACGGCGCATCACATCTCTGTCCACAACCGACAGCCCACTCCTCAAGGAGGAGACCATGGCCTGGACAGAGAAGATCGGCCCGCGCTCATGGCGAGTCCGCTACCTGCGCGGTGATGGCGGATACGGCTCCATCTCCGGGTTCGGGACCAAGACCGCCGCCTACGCCACCCAGATCGAAGCCGACCAGCGACGCCGCACCTGGCTCGACCCCAAAGCGGGATTCATCACCACCGCCGAGTGAGCCGCCCTGTGGGCCGACACACTCGACGTCGAGATCCGCACCGAGGAGAACTACCTTGGCTGGATCCGCAACCACATCCAGCCACGGTGGGGCACCATCCGCCTCGGCGCCATCACTCCACTCGCGGTCACCTTGTGGGCCAAGCAACTGCGTCGCCGCTACGCCACTTCCACAGTCGGCGGCATCCTGACCGTGTTCTCCATGATGCTCGACGACGCCGTTGACGAACGCCTCATCCCAGCCAACCCCGTACGGCGCCGATCCCGCCGCGGCCGTCGCCGCGACAACGAACCCATGCCAGCCGAACGGATCTGGGCCACACCGGAACAAGTCGTCTGGATCGCAGACCAGGCAGCCCAGCTCAGCAACAGCCACGACTACTGGCTGTTGACCATCGCCACCGGCTGGACCGGCGCCCGCTGGGGCGAAATGACCGGACTACGCCGCGCCAACACCCACCTCGACGGCGGCTGCATCGTCATCGACCCGGACACAGGATGCCTGCACGAATCCGTACACCGCATGTGGCTCTGACCGCCCAAGACACCGGCGTCCGCACGCACCATCACCCTGCCACCGTTCCTGATCACCTTGCTGCGCAAGCACTTGGAGTCCCACGACCACGAGTTCGTGTTCACCACACCACGCAACTGTTGGCTTCGACGCAGCGATTTCGACCGCCGGGTCTTCCGCCCCGCGATCGATGGCAACCTGCACCGCGCGAACGCCGCCGTCCGCACCTACCCGGTCAAGCCGGGCTTGACATTCCACGGCCTGCGCCAAAGCCACAAGACCTGGATGATCGCCGACGGCATCCCAGAGATCGCCCAGGCACGCCGGCTCGGCCACCGGCTGGACAACCGCATCGTCGAGGCCTACAGCCACGTCGCACCGGAGGTCGAACGACGCGTCATGCGATACCTGGAACGCCGCTGGCACAAGGCACGCGCCACCACCAACCCGGCGCTGCCACCCGCTGACGCCGCATGACCACCACCGCGCTGCAGTGGTGGGAAACGCCGCCTGAGCCGGGCAAAATGATCTCCGCGCGTCCGGCAACCTCAGCGGACATCCGCGCCGAGATCATCATCGGCTCAGGTTGCCGATCACCGGCCGACTCGGCGGCAAGATCAGATCTCCAGATTTTCTCCAGCAAGACCAACTGAACCGGTCCGGAAACGATCATTCAACGATCACCGATGATCAGCCACAGAGACGAATGAACCCTTCTGAGCTGCGTCAATATCGCAACTCAGAAGGGTTCTCCGAAGAGTGGAGCTGAGGGGACTCGAACCCCTGACCCTCACACTGCCAGTGGTCCACAAAGGACTACTACCAGCGCAAACACTAGAACCCCAACAACTCCAGCGCAAGTAACTGCCGTTCAGCGCCGTTGAGTGCCGTTCGACGACGTTCAACTGCCTGCCCTGCTCCAGTTCCGCTCCAGCACGATCAGTGTGAGACTCAGCCCAGCAGTCGACGCAGTTCGGCGATCTCCGCACTGACTCCAACCGTCGAGCGGCTGGTCGTGAAGCCGATCTGCTCGTTCACCCTGATCATGTATTCGTTGTCGGCGTTCACGTTGGTGTAGATCTTCCCGATCGAGGGCCGTTCGGCGAGCAGTGCCCGCAACATGTGCGCCTTGACCCACTGCCCAAGCCCCTTGCCGCGATCCGCGGGTATCACGGCGGTGTCCTGCTGGACGGCCCACTCGGGATAGTCGGTGTAGAGGTCCATCTGTGTCAGTGCGACAACCTCGCCTGTCGCCTCGGACACCGCGACCACCACCCGTTGCACGACGTTCCGCTCACGATGGCGAGCCTCGGCCTCGCGTACGCGTTCGGCCGTCCACTCCGCAAGCCTGTACTCGGAGTCGCCGGCAGGCGCATCGCGCATCACGTGCAGCGCGCGAGCGTACGAAGCCACCAGCTCGTCAGGTGCGGCTCCCACCCACTCCGCCACCCTGAAACCGTCAGGAGCAGGCACGTCCCAGAGCACCGGGTCGACATCGCGGATGTCCAGCGTCTGCGCGATTGTCGACTTGGAGATGCGCATCCCCACCGCGACCGCCCACTGCGCGCCCGGTCCGCCCTTGGACAGTTCCCAGCCCTCCACGAGCTTCCTGCCGCGCGCTTCGAGTTCCGGCAGCACCGCCTTGAGCACCGCGGTCCCCACGCCCTCACGCCGCCGCCGCGGTGCCACAGTGATCGCCGTCAGCGCCAGATGCTCGTTCTCGTCAGGCGGGAAGTAGACGACGGCCTTGGCCACCAGCTCGCCATCACGACGGGCGATCCAGTACCCCCGAGACCCCAAACTCGGGGCAAGCTGCCGCAGACTGGCCACCCAGTCGTCGTAGTCGAGCACCACTGGATCCGGGCGATCCAGACGCAGAGCGGCCACCGACAGCTCGTAGAGCGCCCTCAGGTCCACCGGTGCGGCTTGATCAGCCTCGAACGGCTGCAGTTCGAACTTCCTGGTCATTTCCGATCCCCACACTCCCCCCGACACGACGTGAGGTACACACACGATTGCCAGCACGCCGACTACGCCCCTCACCGCCGGGGAGAGGGACATGACGATCACCCAGCCCGGCGGCCAGCTTGATGATCAGCCTGGCGAGTCCTGCTCCAGAACTGCTCCATAGGGTCACCACAACACGACCAACAGACGATCACCAAAGATCAACCCAGAACAGCAGAAAACCCGCCTGACCAGCGGAAACCGCAAGATCAGACGGGCTCATTCAAAGAGTGGAGCTGAGGGGACTCGAACCCCTGACCCTCACACTGCCAGTGTGATGCGCTACCAGCTGCGCCACAGCCCCTTGAAGGTCCACGTTCCCGGTGGGTTTCCCTGCCGTTCTCGTGTGGCAATACCGTACATCAAGAGGTCCACGAGATAAAAATCGGGGGTATCCAAACCGCATTCGGCCTGGTAGGACCGGGTGATGACCGCCGGAGCGCCGTTCGACCCGAAGATCGAGTGCATGGACCCCGAGGCCCGTCGCGAGCTGCAGGAACAGCGCCTTCGAGGCCTTGTCGACAGACTGCTCAGCACCGACAACCTCCAGGGTGCGCGGCTCAGGGATCATGGCGTGACGCGCGGCACAGATGTGCGCCTCGACGAGATTCATCTGCTGCCCACGATCACCAAGCAGGACTTGTGGGACCACTATCCGTTCGGGCTGCGGATCGCGCCGCCGGAAGACATCGTGTGCGTGCACGGGTCGTCGGGTACGGGTGGGCGGCCGACGCTCATTCCCTACACCGCCAACGACGTCGAGGTCTGGTCCGAGGTGATGGCCAGGGCCTTGAAGGGTGCGGGAGCCACGCGTAGCTCGGTCATCCACAACGCTTACGGCTACGGGCTTTTCACCGGTGGGCTCGGGGTGCACCACGGTGGGCTGAAGCTCCAGGCCACGGTCATTCCCATGTCCGGCGGCATGACGGAGCGGCAGGTCAGGCTCATCGAGGACCTGAAGCCGGACGTCCTGTGCTGCACGCCGTCGTACGCACTGAGGCTCGCGGACGACCTTTCCGGCACCAGCTTGAAGGTCGGCGTCTTCGGTGCCGAGCCGTGGACCGAGGAGATGCGCCAGGAGATCCAGCAGCGGCTGAACATCAGGGCGCTCGACATCTACGGGCTGTCCGAGGTGATCGGTCCGGGTGTGGCGTGTGAATCCCTTGACTCCGAAGGACTTCTCAACATCGCGGAGGATCACTTCTACCCCGAGACCGAGGACGGCGAGCTCATCTTCACCACGCTCACCAAGACCGGTATGCCGCTTCTCCGCTACCGCACGGGTGACGTCGCGACGCTGCACGAGCCGGCAGGGCAGCGGACGCTGACACGCATGAGCAAGCTCAAGGGGCGCAAGGACGACATGCTCGTCATCCGCGGCGTCAACGTGTTCCCGACGGAGATCGAGGCGGTCGTTCTCAACCTCGCGAGCCCGCACTACCTGATCGTCGAGGACCGCCGGACGACCACGGCACAGCTGCACGTGGCGGTTGAGTCCACACAGGACATAAGCGGCAGACTGAGTCAGGATCTCAAGGAACGCCTCGGCATCACGTGTCAGGTCCACGTTCTGGAGCCGGGCAAGCTGCCGCGCACCGAGGTGGGCAAAGCACAGCGCCTGGCCCGGTGGACTCAGGGCCAGGCGCCGATCGACGGACTCACTTAGTCAGGTCGGAGAGCCAGTTCTTGTTGTCGAGGTCGACGAGCTTGCCACCCGAAGCGACGCTGGGCGTGCCGCGGAAACGGCCCGTCTCGGCGTCCTTCAGAGCCGGGTCGTTGCTGGTCTTCGACATCAGCTCGTCCAGCTGCGACTTGTAGGTCTGGTTCTGCACGCAGGATTCGAAGCTGGCGGACGTCACACCGACTTCCTTGCCCAGCTTGATGAGCTGGTCCTTGGTGTAGCCGGCCTCGCCTTCCTCCGGCTGCGCGTAGAACAGCGCCGCGTGGAAGGCGTTGAACTTGCCGTCGTCGGCCACGCACAGGCCCGCGTTGGCCGAGTCGGACGAGTAGCCCGCCGGGTCCGAGCGGCTGTCCAGCATCGGCAGCATGTGGTAGCGGACCTTGACCTTGCCGTCCTCGACGGCCTTCTTGATGTCCGAGCCGTAGGTCTTCTCGAACGTGCCGCAGATCGGGCACAGGAAGTCCTCGTACACGTCGACCGTCGCGGTGGCCGTGTCCTTGCCGACCAGCACGGTGCTGCCGTCGCGGACGGCCGGCGCCGAGATGATGTGGTCGGGAGAGGTCAGCGGGATCGCGTCCGTGGCGGACGTGGACGGCTTCATCTGCTGGAACACGACGTAGCCGATCACCGCGATGGCCAGCACGGCCACGACGGCGACGCCGGCGATCACCTTGGTGCGGTCCGAACCGCCCGAGGCACGAGCCTGGGTCACCGCACGCGCGGCCTGCTTCTTCTTCCGCGCACTGCGCTCTGCTCCACCCACGGCGACGAGGGTAGCGACACAAACTAAAAGAAAGCTGAGTACGCGATCACGCTTCCGGGTGGCGTGGCTTGCCGCCCACGCGTTCGCCGGTAGGGACCTCGGCGCTTTCGCCGAGGCAGCCGCTCTCCGGCGCGACCGAGGCGGCCGTGTGCTCCTCCTCATGTGTGGGCAGGGTCTCGGGGGCCACGAACCAGAAGCCGACGGCCAGCAGCAGCGCGGCACCGGTGACGGCGAACGACGCTTCGAAGCTGAACCAGTCAGCGAGCAGGCCCGCGGAGAGCGGGCCGATGATGGCGCCCAGGTCGGTCACCATCTGGAACCCGGCGAGGACCGGGCCGCCCTTGCCGCGGGCGCCGATCACGTCGGCCACGACGGCGTTCTGCGGCGGGTTCAGCAGGCCCGCGCCCATGCCGGCGACGAGCGAGGCGGCCATGAAGTCCCACATGCCACCGGTGAAGCCCATCCAGATCGTGGCGAGACCGCTGATCACCAGACCGGCGATGGCGACCGGCTTGCGGCCCCACGTGTCCGCGACCTTGCCGGACAGGAACAGCATCGCGGCGTTGCCGGCCGCGAACACCGACATCGAGACGCCCGCCAGGGTGGGGCTCTGCTTCAACGCCTCGACCACGAACACCGGCACCAGCGAGATGCGCACACCGAACACGGCCCACCCGTTGGCGAACCCGGAGGCCAGCGCGGCGTGGTAGGCCTTGTGCCGAATCGCCTCGGCGAGCGGCATGTGGCCTTCACCGTTGGACTTGTCCAGCGCGGCGAGCTCAGAGCCTCGCAAGAAGATCCAGACGACGAACGCGGCGAGGCACAGCAACGCGGCGTACGACACGAACGGCACCCACAGGCCGAGCGGCACGAGCACGGCTCCGACGATGGGGCCGGCGATGTTGCCGATGAGGAACCCGGCTGCCCACAGCCCGGACGCCCGGCCGCGCATCGGCGCCGGGGTGATCCGGATCAGCAGCCCGAGCGCGGCGACGGTGAACATCGTCGACCCGACACCGGCCAGCGCCCGCCACAGGATCATCTCGAGGTAGCTGCCGGAGAACCCGGCCATGGCCGTGCCGAACGCCACGATGAGGATGCCGGCGATGTAGACGTGCGGCTCTCCGAACTTGTTCACCAGCAGGCCGCTGACCGGCGCGAACGCCAGCCTGACCAGGGCGAACACGCTGATCAGCGCCGCTACGGCGGTGTGCCCGACACCGAACTCCGCCGCGAACACCGGCAACACGGGCGCCACGATCCCGAACCCCACGGCGATGATGAAGCTCGCCGCGACCAGAACCCACACCTCGACCGGCAACCGCTCGCGCACAAAGCCCCCCTTAGCCCTGCTAAGGATATGTCACGCGGCAACTAACTAATTCAGTCGAGCAGCTCATCCACTCTGCGTACGTATGCCGTCACCGGATAGGCGGCCACGAACCCGCACGCCTCGGCGAACCGCTCCCCCGGACCCTCGTCCACCTGCGAAGCGATCAGCATCGCCCCGGACGAACGCAAGGTCGCAGCAGCAGACACCACCAACGCCCGTCCGACACCCCGACGACGACGCGCCGGACGTACAACGCACTGCTCGACCAAACCCACGCCGCGTTCAGCGAACCCCGACACGAACCCGCCGATCCGTTCGCCGTCGTCCACCACCAACAACGAACAACGCGGATCGTCCATTCGATGCCCGAGCCACCGGCCCAGCCGCTCCCGGTTGCCGACCAGCTCGTCGGACAGCAGCTCGACGATCCCCGGCAGATCCGCGTCACGAGCCGGCCGGACGTCCGAGGCCACCGAAGCAGGCCCGCGATGAACCACGGTCAAGAGCTCCTCGACCGCGTACCAGCCGGAGTCGTCGGCGATCCCCTCGATCTCGTCCACGGTCGTCGGCGACGCGTAGACCACGGCCTCGGCCCGTCCCACGTCGGCGAACGTCTGCTCCAGCTGCAACAACGTCGACGCGACCTCGACCGACGACCCGTCCAGCGCGCAGCCGAAGTTCCCGGTGGGCAGCGGGTTCTCGCGGTTGATCACCACCGCCGCACTGCCGACCCGGCCGACCCGGCCGTACCGGACCGCACCGGACGCTAGCCGCGCTCCCTCCACGAGGATCGCGAGCGACCGCGACTGGTACGGGTCCAGCAACTCCGGGTCGTCCGGGTCGCGCAACGGGTCAACCAACTCGGCGGTCCTTCCACTTCGCACCAGGCCTGAGTGCACAGTCCAGCAGGAACACCCCGATCGTCGCCCAAGAGAGAGGCGCCAGCACGGCCGACACCTGGGGCGCACCAACTCGCCGCACGAACTCACGATGCGACACGGCCTGTGCGAACCACGCCAGCCACGACCACGGCGACCGCCACTTCAGCACTGGGATCAGCCCGTACGCCAGGTGCAACAGCCCCGCGATGACCAACAACACACGGCCCCACGGCCCGAACATCTCCCGCATCGACGGCTGGATGCTCTTGCGCAACGACCGCCAGCAGTCCCCGAACGTGTCGATCCCCGACGTCGTCAACAGCCCCATCGCGTCGACGAACCGCACGACCCCACCGGCATCCCTGATCAACGTGGCCAGCCCGACGTCGTCGGCATGCGTCTCCGCCAGCGCGGGCCACCCACCCGCAGCCTCGAAGACCGACCGGCGCACCAGGACGCAATGCCCCACCGCGAGCGCCGTCGCACCGCGACCGTCCGGCGGCGATCCCTCGAACACGAGCGTGTTGAACGCGGGCAGCAGGAACCACCACGCCACTCCCTCCCCGCGCCCCGACGACGACACCAGGTCCGCACCCAGCTCACCCGCCGAAGCCACCAGCCGCCCCACCAGATCAGGCGCGCAGGTCACGTCCGCGTCCACGAACAGCAGCCACTCCTCGTCCTGAGCAGACTGAACACCGAGATGCATCGCGTGCGTCTTGCCCGCCCAGCCCTCAGCCGGACCGGACGACGAGATCACCTCGGCCCCGCACGAACGGGCAACAGCAGCCGTCGCATCCCCAGAAGCGTCGTCCACCACCACGACACGCACACCCGGCTGCCCCACCAGCCCGGAAAGCAACGACGGCAACGTGGCTTCCTCGTCGCGCGCCGGCACGACAGCCAGCACAGACGCGGTCTTCGAAGAAGAAGACACCTCGGAAACGTGCTTCCACTGCGCAACTGTGCGCGCGGATCGCAGTGTGGACAGCACCCCGGACACCACACCCAGAATCCCCATACATCCACCCTGACACACTCAACGACGTGCACCTGCCCGATCTCCCGGTGAAGTCCGTTCTCCCCGAGCTCCTCAAAACCATGGAGGAACACGGGTCGGCCGTGCTGGTCGCGCCACCGGGCACGGGCAAGACCACGCTCGTCCCGCTCGCGCTCCCGGGCAGGGTCGTCGTCGCCGAACCGCGAAGGATCGCCGCCAGAGCCGCCGCCGCACGCATGGCCAGCCTGCTGGGCGAACCCGTGGGCCACACCGTCGGTTATTCGGTCAGAGGCGACCGCAAGACCAGCAAACACACCCGCATCGAGGTCGTGACCAGCGGTCTTCTCGTCCGCCGGCTCCAGCACGACCAGGAGCTCAAGGGTGTCGGCACCGTCCTGCTCGACGAGTGCCACGAACGCCACCTCGACGCCGACCTGCTCCTCACGCTCCTGCTGGACGCCAAAGCAGGCCTGCGCCCGGACCTGAAACTCCTGGCGACGTCCGCAACCGTTGCCGCGCAACGACTCGCTGACCTGCTCAACGCCCCGGTCCTGCACACCGAGTCGCGCATGTACCCGACGGAGATCACCTACGTCCCACCCGCACGCAAGGAACACATCGAGACCACGGTGGCGCGAGCCATCAACCAGGCACTGTCCGAAGTGGACGGCGATGTGCTCGCGTTCCTGCCGGGCGTCAGGGAGATCAACCGAACGGCCAAGCTGCTCAACGCGGAAACCGTGATCCTGCACGGCCAGCTCAACGCCCAGACCCAGGACGCCGCGCTGAAACGTGGCCAGAACCAGCGCGTTGTGCTGGCCACCAGCATCGCCGAATCCAGCCTCACCGTCCCCGGCGTCCGTGCCGTCGTCGACGCGGGCCTCGCCCGAGTACCGCGCGTGGACCACCGCAGGGGACTGGCGGGCCTTGCCACGATCCGCGTCTCCCAAGCCGTGGCCGAGCAACGCGCCGGACGAGCCGGACGTGAAGCCCCAGGCCGCGTCTACCGTTGCTGGCCAGAGCACGAGCACTCGACGCTCCCCCGCTACCCGGAGCCGGAGATCCGCACGGCCGACCTGACCAGGCTCGCCCTCGAACTCGCGGTGTGGGGCACCCCCGACGGCGGCGGCCTGAGCTGGTGGGACGCCCCGCCGGAGGGCGCCCTCAAGGCAGCCCAGGAAACGCTCGAAGCCATCGGCGCACTCGAACCCGACCGCCGCGACCGCATCGCGAGCGTCGGCCTGCACCCCCGTCTCGGCCGCGCGCTCATCGACGGCAGCGTGCTCGCCGGCAACCGGACCGCCGCCGAGGTCGTGGCACTGCTCGACGACAGCACCCACCCCAGCACGAGCGACCTCGCGACCGCGCTGAAGTCGCCCGGCAAGTGGCGCCAGGAAGCCAGGAAACTCGAAAAGCTCGGCACCAACCCGGCTGGCAACGGCGACCCCGCGCTGGTCGTCGCCCTCGCCTACCCGGAACGGCTGGCGAAACGCCGGTCCAAGAACAGCAACGTCTACCTGATGGCCAACGGAACGGCCGTCGAGCACACCGACTCGCACGCCAAGTGGCTGGCGGTCGCGATCGCCGACCGCGAACCGGGCAGCAAGCACGGCCGCATCCGCCTCGCCGCCCCGGCCGACGAGGAACTCGCCGTCACCGCCGCCCAGGCCCTCGTGCACACGGTCGACGACATCCGGTGGAACGGCGACGTCATCGCGAACGAGGTCCGCAAGCTGGGTGCGATCACCCTCGACGAACGGCCGCTCAACGACCTCGCCAAGTCCCAGCAGGCACTCCGCCTCGGCCTCGAAGCCGAAGGCCTGGGCCTGCTCAAGTGGACCGACGCCGCCAAACGCCTGCGCGAACGCATGTCGTTCCTGCACAGGACCCGCGACTGGCCGAGCGTCGACGACGAGAACCTGATCCGCGCGATCGACCTCGGCAAGGCGAAGAAGCGCTCCGACCTGGCCAAGATCGACACGGTGAACCTGTTGCGGAACCTGCTGCCGTGGCCGGAGGCGGCGGAGTTCGACCAGCTCGCCCCGGAACGCATCGGCCAGGGCAAGGTCGACTACACCCAGGACCAGCCCGCCCTCCACGTCCGCATCCAGGACGCCATGAAGTGGGCCGACACGCCGCTCATCGCGGGAGTTCCGGTGGTGGTGCACCTGCTCTCTCCCGCAGGCCGTCCCACCGCCGTGACCAGCGATCTCAGGACCTTCTGGCGCAACGGCTACCTGCGGGTGCGCAGCGAGTTGAAGGGCAGGTATCCCAAGCACCACTGGCCCGAACGGCCCTACAGTAAGGGCACATGAGGGGATTTCAGGTATCGCGGCGCCGCTTTCTGGGGATGACGGCGCTGGCAGCGGGCATGACCACGATCGGCACGGCCAGGGCGGAAACCGACTTCGCGGAAGCCGTCGTGATCGGCACGGGCTACGGAGCCGCCGTCGCCGCCCTGCGACTGGGCGAACGCGGCATCAGGACCACGATGCTGGAGATGGGTCAGCTCTGGGACCAGCCGGGACCCGACGGCAAGGTCTTCTGCCCGATGCTGAACCCGGACCGCCGCGCGATGTGGTTCAAGGACCGCACCGAGGCACCGCTCGAAACCCTGCTCGGCCTGCCGATCGTGAACCGCCCGATCCAGCGCTACGCCGGCGTCCTCGACAAGGTCCACTTCAGCGAGATGTCGGTCTACCTCGGCCGCGGCGTCGGTGGTGGCTCGCTGGTCAACGGCGGCATGGCCGTCACCCCGAAGCGCGAGTACTTCGAGGAGGTCCTGCCGGAAGTCGACTCCGGCGAGATGTACGACAGGTTCTTCCCGCTGGCGAACAAAACGCTCAGGGTCAACACCATCCGCGGCGCGTTCCTGGAGTCCACCAGCTGGTACCAGTACGCCCGCACGGCCCGCCGTCAGGCCGCGAACGCCGGCTACGGCACCCAGGTCATCCCGAACGTCTACGACTTCGCCCACATGGAGGGCGAAGCCCGTGGCACCAAACCGAAGTCCGCGCTGGCCGGCGAGGTCATCTACGGCAACAACCACGGCAAGATGAGCCTGGACAAGACCTATCTCGCCGACGCGCTCAACACCGGCAACGTCACCATCAAAACGTTGCACCACGTCAAACGCATCCGCCGGCAACCCGACGGCACCTACGTTCTCACCGTCGAACACCGCGACCCGTTCGGAAAGCTCCTGAGCACCAAGGAGATCGGCTGCCGTCACCTGTTCCTCGGCGCCGGCAGCCTCGGCACCACCGAACTGCTGCTGCGCGCCCGCGAGAACGGCGACCTGCCAGGGCTCAGCGACGAGATCGGCCGCGGCTGGGGTCCCAACGGCAACGTGATGACCGCCCGCACGATGATCGGCGGCTTCCAGCAGTCCGGCATGCCCGTGCTCGCCATCGACGCGTGGCGCGACCGCAGCGTGTTCGCCGAGATCGCCCCGGTCCCGGCGGGCGTCGAGACCCTCGCCTCGCTGTACCTCGCGATCACCAAGAACCCCGAGCGCGGCACGTTCCACTACGACCGCGGGACCGACGGGATCACCCTCGACTGGCGGCGTGAGCAGATGGAACCTTCGGTCCGCGCGGTGCGGGGCGTGTTCGACGAGATAAACCGAACAAACCTCAGTACATATCGCGCCGACCTGTTCGGAATCGGGAAAGTGTTCTCGGACGACTTCACCTACCACCCGCTGGGCGGCTGCCTGCTCGGCCGAGCCACGGACGCATATGGCCGGGTCAGGGGCCAGAAGAACCTCTACGTCACGGACGGCTCGCTGATCCCCGGATCGATCGGCGCGAACCCGTTCGTCACGATCACAGCACTCGCGGAACGGAACTTGAGTCGAATCACCGCCACCGATTTGAACCATTAGGAATCGAACAACGTTAATCTCAGCTATGGCGCACATCGCGATCTTCCTCATGCCCGAGCGCGGACACGTCCTCCCCGCGCTCGGGATGATCGCCGAGCTCGTACGCCGCGGACACCGCGTGAGCTGCCCCGTCCCGCCCGCGTTCAGCACGGCCGTCACCGAATGCGGCGCGACCGCCATCCCCTGCACCACAACGCTTCCGCCCGAGCTGCCGGCGTCGCTCTACGACGCCGCGCAGCTCGCGTTGACCGAGGCCGAGACGGCACTGCTCGAGCTGGAACCGGTGTTCCGCGACGACCCTCCCGACATCGTGCTGTGGGACATCGCGGCCTGGGCCGGTGGCGTGATCGGCCGCCGGCTGGGTGTCCCGCACCTCCTGCTGGACAGCCTGCTGACCAGCAACCCCCACTGGTCGCTCGGGCAGGCGGTGATGCCAGCCAGGAAGTTCGACAGGGACGCGATCCGGTTCTTCACCAGGGTCCAGAGCTTCGTCGGCTGCTCGCTGCCGGAGTTCGTGGCGGGCACGCGACGCCGGATCGCCTTGTTCCCCAGGGAGTTCCAGCCGGAGGGCGACACGTTCGACGAACGGTTCGTCTTCACCGGCCCGTGCCTGACCGAGCGCACGTTCCAGGGCACGTGGAAACCGCCGGGCGGCACACCGGTGGTGCTCGCGACCACCGGCACCCAGGTCTGCGCCGACGCGGCCCGCGGCATGCCGTGGCACCTTGTCACAAAGGGCAGGATCGAGAACCCGGCGCCGAACGTCGAGGTGCACGACGACGTGCCGCAACTCGCCGTGCTGGAGCACGCGAGCGTGTTCATCACCCGCGGCGGCCTGGGTGGCGTGATGGAGGCGCTGCACCACGGCGTTCCCATGATCGTCGTGCCGCACATGACGGACCAGCACCTCAACGGCCAGCGCGTCGAGGAACTCGGGCTCGGCGTGCTGCTCGACACCGTGACCGAGGAGGGTGTGCGCTCGTTGGTGGGTCAGCTGGCGTCGGATTCCGCGATTTCCGCACGGGTGAAGGACATGCGGCGGATGATTCACCAGGCAGGCGGCAGCACGTTAGCCGCGGACGTGGTCGAGGAGGAACTGGCGCGGTGAGACGGATCTGGGACGACGCTGTCCGCACACTCGGCGGCGCACCGGACGCGGGCGATCTGATGGAGCGCTACTCCGAGCCGCATCGCTCGTACCACAACACTTTCCACGTGGCGTCCGTCGTCCGTGACTCGTGGGCGCTGGCCGACGCGTACGCGTTCACGGGAGAAGAGCGCGCGATCCTCACGTTGGCCGCCTGCGCACATGACGTGATCTACGAGGGCAAACCGGGCGACGACGAACGCGCGTCGGCGGCGTGGGCACGGGAACACATGGCCGGCGTGGAAGAAGAGCACGTCGCACGGGTGGAGTCGTTGGTGCTGGCCACGATCACGCACTCGTCCGAAGATCCGCTCGCGCACGTGCTGCTCGACGCCGACCTGGCCATCCTCGGTTCGGAACCGGCGCACTACGAGCGCTACAGCCGGGCCGTGCGGCGGGAGTACTCGCAACACGACGACGCCGCTTGGCGCTCCGGCCGCACGCGCGTGCTGAAGACCCTGCTCGACCGCGAGGACCTGTTCGTGACCGAGCCCGCGCGGCAGTTGTGGGACGCCGCCGCGCGGATCAACCTCAAGCGCGAGCTTCAGTCGTTGGCGTAGAGCACCTTCGTAGCGGTAGTGAAGCGCCGCAACGTCTCCGGGATCGGCTCGATGCCGATGCCCGGCCCGGTAGGCACGTGCATGAACCCGTCCTCGAGCTCGAACGGTTCGGTGAGGTCCTCGGCGAAATACCGGCGTGACGCCGACACGTCGCCCGGCAGCACGAACCCCGGCAGCGCGGCGAGCGCCAGGTTCGGCCCGCGTCCGATGCCGGTCTCCAGCATTCCTCCGCACCACACCGGAATCCCGTGCGCCACCGCGACGTCGTGGATCCGCCGCGCTTCCAGGTAGCCGCCCACCCGCGCCGGCTTGACGTTGATCACCCGGCACGCGTCCAGCGCGATGGCCGTCGCCGCGTCCTTGGCCGAGGTGATCGACTCGTCGAGGCAGATCGGCGTGCGGATCCGCTGGGCGAGCAGCGCGTGGCCGCGGATGTCGTCCTCTTCCAGCGGTTGTTCGATCAGCAGCAGGTCGAACGCGTCGAGCCGGCGCAGGTGTTCGGCGTCGGCCAGCGTGTACGCGGTGTTCGCGTCGACCTGCAGCAGGATGTCGCCGAACCGTTCGCGGACAGCGCGCACGGGTTCGACGTCCCAGCCCGGTTCGATCTTGAGCTTGATCCGGGCGTACCCCTCGGCGAGGTAGCCCTCGACGTCGCTGATCAGCTCGGGGATCGAGTTCTTGATCCCGACCGAGACACCGGCGGGCACCTTCGTGGCCGTGGCGCCGAGGAACGTGCCGATCGACATCCCGTACGACCGCAGCTCGGCGTCCAGGATCGCGGTCTCCAGCGCGGCCTTGGCGAGCTTGTGCCCCTTGATCGCCTCAGTCCGGTGCGCGACCTCCGCGGCCGTGACCTCTGGCGTCACCCGTGGCACGAGGTGCTGGTGCAGCACCAGTTCCGCGGCAGCGACGAACTCCGAGCAGTACAGCGGTTCCGGGTCGGCCGCGAACTCCGACCAGCCCTCGGCGGAGTCCGTCACGACCCGCAGCAGGAACGTGTCCTTGGTCGTCATCGTCCCGAACGACGTGCGGAACGGCGACACCAGCGGAATCGCGACGTGCAGGAGCTCAACCCGTTCGATCTTCATCGTGCAGCTTCTTTCTGGGCGGCTTCTTTCTGGGCGGCTTCTTTCTTGCGCTCCAACTCGTACCAGCCCTCACGGGACATCGACGTCGCGACATAGCCCTGCTCGAAGGCGTCGACGAACACGCCGCGCACCGCCTGGCGCCACTGCTTGGCCAGCTCGGCGGACTCCTTGCGCACCTGCACGACGTCACGCGGCACCCGGCACCAGATCCGTTCGCCGTCGGTGCGCGCCAACGGTTCCCCGTCCGGCGCCATCGACGTGATCTCTCCGGACGGCACCGACTCATGCGCCTCGCGCGACCCGGTGAGATCCCACCGCACGGTCAGGCGATCGCTCTCGTCGCCGTCGTTCACGCCGTCCCGCATCGGCCCGTAGAAGTCCACTGTGTACTCGGTGACGACCGCCCCGAGCTTGACCAGGTTGAACCGGGCGTTGCGCGACACCAATGGGTCGTAGGTCCACCGCATCGACCTGGCGCCCAGCTCGACCGCCCACTTCTTCTGCGCGAGCTTCAACGGGTACCCGACACCGGTCCGAGCCGCCGCGATCATCGAGTACACCGAACCGTCCGGGCAGAAGAGCCCGGTCGTGGCACCGACCAGCTCGTCGCCGTCGAACGCCCCGATGGTCGCGCCACCCGCGTGCCGGACGCAGTGCAACGTCTCCGTGGACAGCACGTCCTCGGTCGTCTCCCAGACCTCGGCGTAGTACCCGGCGACGCGGGCGATGCCAGGAACGTCACTGATCACTTGGAACCGCAAGGCGTGCCTTCCTGACGCTGTAACCGAAGTAGATGACGAAGCCGACGACCATCCAGACGACGAACGCGATCCACGAGTCGAGTCCGAGGCTGAACATCATGTAGACGCAGAACGCCAGCCCCAGCAACGGCGTGACCGGCGAGAACGGCACCCGGAAGCTCCGCTGGCGGTCCGGTTCGGTGCGGCGCAGGATGATCACCGCGATGTTGACCAGACCGAACGCGAACAGCGTGCCGATGCTGGTCACGTCGGCCAGCGACCCCAACGACACGAACGCGGCGAGCACACCGATGAACGATCCGACGACCAGCGTGTTCACGAACGGCACACCGGTCCTCGGACTGAGCTTCGCGAAGACCGACGGCACCAGCCCGTCGCGGGACATCGCGTACAGGATACGCGTCTGTCCATAGAGGACGGTGAGCACCACGGAGGCCGTTGCCACCACCGCGCCGATCGACAGCAGGATCGGCCAGATCGCACCGCTGACGTTGTCGGTGAGCACCCGGCTCAACGCGGCCTCCGTGCCCTCGAACGACTGCCACGGCATCGCCCCGACCGCGGCCAGCGCGACCGCGCAGTACAGCGCGGTGATCACGACCAGCGACAGGATGATCGCGCGCGGCAGGTCGCGCTGCGGGTTCTTGGCCTCCTCACCGGCGGTCGACGCGGCGTCGAACCCGATGTAGGAGAAGAACAACGTGGCCGCGCCGGCGCTCACGCCCGCGAGCCCCAGCGGGAACAGCGGCTGCAGGTTGCCCGCCTGGAACGCGGTGAACGCGACCGCGCAGAACATCAGCAGTGCGCCGACCTTGACCCACACCAGGATCGTGTTCGTGCGCGCGCTGCCCTTGGATCCGCCCAGCAGCACCAGCATCGAGAGGACCACGACCAGCACGGCGGGAATGTTGACGATCCCTCCCGCACTCGGCGGCTGGCTCAGCGCGTCCGGAATCCGCAGTCCTGTCACCAGGTGCAACAGCTCGTTGATGTACTGACCCCACCCGACCGCGACCGCGGCGACCGAGACCCCGTACTCGAGCACGAGACACCAGCCGCAGACCCACGCGACGATCTCGCCGAGCGTGGCATAGGTGTAGGAGTACGAGGAGCCGGACGCCGGGATGAGGCCGGCGAGTTCGGCGTACGACAGCGCGGAGAACAACGCGGTGATGCCTGCCAGCACGAACGACAGCACGATGGCGGGACCGGCCTTCGGCACCGCCTGCCCCAGCACGACGAAGATGCCGGTGCCGAGCGTGGCACCGATGCTGATCATCGTGAGGTGGCCGACACCCATGGTGCGCTTGAGTTCGCTGCCAGGGTGAGTCAGCTGGTCGATCGGCTTGCGCCGCAACACCCGCGCCCCGATGCGCTGTCCGTTGCTCATCCGGACAACATAACTGCCTGCTATACAGCTATCGGCTACCAACCGGGCGGAACGTGCGGCGGTATGTGTCGGGCGGCACACCGACCGTACGGTGGAAGTGCCGGCGCAACGTCGTGGCCGTGCCCATGCCGGACGCCTCGGCGATCTGGTCGACGCTGTCGTCCGTCATCTCCAGCAACTCCTGCGCCCTTCTGATCCGTTGGGTGTGCAGCCACTGCAACGGCGTGGTGCCGGTGACCGACCTGAACAGCCGGGCGAGGTGGCGCGAACTCATGTTGGCCTGCCGCGCCAGGTCCTCGACGGTGATCATCTGGTCGAACCGCGCCGAGACCCAGTCGAACAACTCCGTGAGCGGATGGCCTTCGCCGGACGGCACCGGCGCCAGCACGAACTGCGCCTGCCCGCCGTCGCGATGCGGCGGCACGACGAGCCTGCGCGCCGCGGTGTTCGCGGTGGCGGTGCCGTGGTCACCGCGGATCACGTGCAGGCTCAGGTCGATCGCCGCCGCCTTGCCCGCGCTCGTCATCACCTGACCGTTGTCGACGTACAGCACGTCCGGGTCGACCTCGACGCGCGGATACCGCCTGGCCAGTTCGTCGGTGTGTCCCCAGTGCGTGGTCGCCCTGAGCCCGTCGAGCAGCCCGGCTTCCGCGAGCACGAACGCACCCGTGCACAACGAGATGATCCGCGCGCCCTTCTCGTGCGCCGCCCGGACGGCTTGGACGAGCTCCAAGTCCATCGGCTCGTCCACCTCCGCGATCGCGGGCACGATCACGGTGTCGGCGCGTCCGAGCTGGTCCAGGGGCAGGTCCGGCTCCAGCGTGAACCTGCCGACCCGCACCGGCCCGTTGCCGCAGATCTGGACGCGGTAGTCGAGCTGCGGGGCGGTGAAGATCTCGTACGTCGCGGTCAGCTCGAAGTGGAGCATCCCGTCGGTCACAGCGAACGCGAGCATGTCCGAAACTGTACGCATCGTGTCGTTCCAGACACTAGCCGGTTTTCCGCCGCACGGCTTTGATGGTCCACATGGGACACAAGATCGCGGTGTACGGCGCCTCCGGACTCACCGGCCGCTTTGTACTGGCGGAACTGGAAAAGCGCGGCCTCTCGGCACTTCCGTTCGGCCGCGCCCAGGCAACAGCAGACGACCCCGCCGCCCTCGACCGCGCCCTCACCGGTGCCGACGCGGTGATCAACACAGCCGGTCCGTTCGCGGTGACGGCTCTTCCGCTGATCGCCGCGGCCGAACGCGCGGGCATCCCGTACGTGGACGTGGCGGCCGAGATCGAGGCGAACGTGGACACGTTCGCCCGCGGCGCCTCGATCCCGGTGGTGCCCGCGATGGCGTTCTTCGGCGGCCTCGGCGACCTGCTGGTCACCGCCGCGATGGCCGAGTGGACCGGCGCCACCTCCGCCCACGTCGCCTACGGCCTGAGCGGCTGGCAGCCGAGCCCCGGCACGCTCACCGCCGGCCAGGTCTCCCGCGACCGCCGAGGCGGCCGCAGCGTCCGGTTCCGCGACGCCGCCCTGGAGTACCACGACGACACCTCGTCCACCGTGACCTGGCCTTTCCCGTCCGGCCCACGCGAGGTCATCGCCGAGTTCACGATGGCCGACGTCGTGACGGTGCCGAGCCACCTGGCGATCCCGTCGGTCACCACCTACATGTCCACGAGCGCGGCCGACGGCCTGCACAGCGGCGCGGACCGGCAGGACGCGGAGACGTTCGAGGTGGACGTCGTCGTCCGGCGTGATGACGAGGAGCGCCGCCTGACCGTCACCGGCCGCGACATCTACGCCGTGACCGCACCTCTGGCCGTGGAAGCGGTGGAACGACTGCTCACCGGCCGTTTCAACGTCACCGGCGTGGCCTCCGCGGGCGCGATGTTCGACGCCGCCGACTTCCTGGACGCGCTGTCGGACGTCATTCCGGCCAGGCGCTGCCCTTGATCAGCTCCACGAAGTCGGTGCGCTTGAAGTTCGGGTCGAAGTACGCGAGCACGTCGTCGTTCATCGTCCCGTACGTGGTGTCCGGCCGGTGCGCCATGCCGTCGTAGAACGCCTTCAGGATCCGGTTCTTGAAGTCCGGCCGGGGATGTGCGGCGACCACCTCCGCCCGCTGCCGCTCGGTGAGCTCGTCCAGCCCGATCCCGAGCACGTCGGTCTTGACGCCCAGCGCCACCACCGCCACCTCCCCGGACAGCCGCAACGTCACCTCCGGGGTCGTGTGCAGCGCGATCGCCAGCCACACGTTGCGCGCGTCTTCCTCGGTCCGCCCGTGCTCCAGCAGGAACGTCCGCGCGGCCTCCGCACCGTCGATCTCGAACCGCAGGTCCTTCGACGCGTAGAGCTCGATCAGCCCCAGGTCGTGGAACAGCCCACCCACGTAGGCCAGCTCCGGATCGACCTCGAGCCCCCGCGCGGCCGCCTTCAACGACCCCCACAGGAACACCCGCCGTGAATGGTGGAACAACGTGTCGTCCGCGACCTTCCGCATCAGCTCCGTCGCCGCCCGAACCAGTTCCGTGCCGGGGATCTCCACACCCGCGATGACCTCTGCCATGACTTCATCGTCAGCTCGGCGGCAGCGAACGCCCACCGTCAATCAGGACCGCCTGCCCACAGATGTGGACATCCGCGCCCGGTACTCACTGGGCGACGCCCCGAGCCGTGCCACGAACACGCGCCGCATCGTCTCGGAACTCCCGAACCCGGCCTCACGGGCCGCCTGCGCCACCCCGTGCCCCGCGTCCAGCAGCACCTTGGCGTGATCCAGCCTGACCTGCTCCACGAACCTGGCAGGCGTCGTGTCCAACTCGGTGGCGAACAACCGCGCCAAGTGCCGCGAACTCACCCCGACCCGCGCCGCCAACGTCCGCGCACTGTGGTCCAACGCGGGCTGCGCCGACACCAGGTCCACCACCTCGCGCAACACCGGCGTGCGCGGCGGCCTGATCTCCAACGGCGCCGAGAACTGCGACTGCCCACCGGGCCGCTGCATGAACATCACCAGCCGGCGCGCCACCTCCCGCGCCAGGTCAGGCCCGTAGTCCTGCTCGACCAGCGCCAACGCGAGATCCATCCCGGCGGACACGCCCGCCGAGGTGAACACGCCACGGTCCTCGACGAACAGCGCATCGGCCTCGACCTGAACGTCCGGGTGAGCCCGCGCGAGCCGGTCCGCGACCCGCCAGTGCGTGGTGGCCCGCCGCCCGCTCAACACACCCGCCGCCGCCAGCGCGAACGACCCGGTGCAGATCGAGACGAGCCGCCTCGCCCCACCCTGCAAGCTCTGGATCGCGGCCACCAGGTCAGCCGGCACGCCTCGCTGGACGAGCACGTCCCCACCAGAGACCACGACGGTGTCCGCGTCGAGCACGTCGTCGGGAGTGCCGTCGACCGGCAGGCGGATCCCGATGGAGGTCATGACCGGCTCGCCGGACGCCGAGACGTAACTGATCGTGTAGTCGGCGCCGACGATGTTGGCCTCGGCGAACACCTCGGCGGGACCAGTGACGTCCAGCATCTTCATCCTGTCGAACAGGAGAAAGACGATCTTCCGGCCACTCACCACAGCCACACCCTCGCACGCCACCCGGCGACCGCAAACGAAAGCCCGCCTAGCTGCGAAGCAGCAGACGGGCGGGGGTCCGGGGGCTCGCCCCCGGCGTGGGATCTGGGGGCTCGGCCCCCAGAAAACACCCGGAACGAGAAATGGCGAGCGCACGCGCAGCGTGCGCGAGCACTCGCCACCCATCTCGTGGAGGTGCCGGGAATCGAACCCGGGTCCTATGGCGGCTCATCAGGGCTTCTCCGTGCGCAGTCTGCTAGGTCTCTACTCGGCCCCATCAGTCACGCAGACGAGCTGATGTGACGGGCCCAGTCGCTGTGAGTGTCCCCAACAATCTCCGCGACCGAGACTGCAGGTAAGCCCTCTAGCTGATGCCGGACACTAGGCCGAAGGCGCTCCTAGGCCGACAGCGTTGCTACTCGCCTCAGGCGGCGAGAGCGAACGCGCGCTTGTCGTTAGACTCGGCGCTTATTGGTTTGCGATGACGCTTGTGGTGGTCTCTCGCCTGCACCAGCACGCTTCCCCTGAATCAACGTCCACAGTCGAAACCGTTCACCCCCTTGTAAGTGGTACGCATAGCATAACGACCGGGGCCAACGACTTCTTCCCGAGGCAGGTAGGGCTGTCCCCACCCCGGACCTCCTAGCTAGCCACATGGTCCCTGACCAGCGGGAACGACACGATGGACGACATGAGGAAACCGAACGCGCTCGCAGCCGGGTTCTACCTGCTGACCAACCTGGTGACCGGCATCTTCTGGTTCACCCTCTCCGTCGTTCTGATCGTGGTCGGGCTGGCGACATCCGTCCTCTGGGTCGGCCTGCCGATCCTGTGGCTCGCGATGAACGTCATCCGCGGCGGTGCGGCGGTGGAGCGGTCGTGGGTCAGGGCGGCGTTGCGCACGGACATCCCCAGGCCCTACCGCGACAAGCCGACAGGCACGCTGTGGCAGCGGCGGAAGGCCCAGTTCACCGATCCGGCGACCTGGCGCGACTTCGGGTACCTGCTGCTCCTGCTGCCGGTGGGCGTCATCGAGTTCGCCTCCGTCATCGCGATGTGGTCGGTCGCGGCGGCGTTCATGGCGGTGCCGTTCTGGATCGACGAGGCGCCGTTCGCGGTGATCGTGGGCGAGTTCTGGACCATCGACTCGTTCGTGTCGGCGATGCCCGTCGCGGTGATCGGCCTGGCGTTGATCCCGTTCGCGGTCATCGGGACCCGGTGGCTCGGCGTGCTGCACGGCAAGTTCGCGCGCGGGATGCTCGGTCCGACGCGGGCCGACGCGCTGGCGATCGAGGCGGAGCGGCTGCAGTCCAGCCGGGCCCGCGGGGTCGAGGCGGCCGAGGCGGAGCGCCGGCGCATCGAACGCGATCTGCACGACGGCGCGCAGCAGCGGCTCGTGGCGGTGGCGATGGGGCTGGGCCGGGCGAAGTCCAAAATGGACTCCGACCCGGAGGGTGCGGCCGTGCTCATCGCCGAGGCGCACGCGGATGCCAAGGAAGCCATCAGGGAGCTGCGCGACCTGGCGCGGGGCATTTACCCGTCCGTGCTCGGCGACCGCGGTCTCGACGCGGCACTCAGCTCGCTCGCCGCGCGTGTCCCGATCCAGGTCGACCTCGAGGTCAACGTCGAACCGCGACCGCCGACGTCGGTGGAGAGCGCCGCGTACTTCACGGTTGGCGAAGCACTCACGAACATCACCAAGCACTCCAACGGCACCAAGGCGACCGTGCGGGTCAACCGGGTCGACACCGGAGTGCTGGTCGAGGTCACCGACAACGGTCAGGGCGGCGCCGAGCTGAAGCCGGGCGGCGGACTCGCCGGTCTGGCCGACCGGGCCGCCACGATCGACGGTGTGGTTGTCGTAGTCAGCCCCGTTGGTGGGCCGACCGTTATTCGAGCGGAGTTGCCGTGCGCGTGGTGATCGCCGAGGATTCGGTGCTGCTCAGGGAGGGCGTGCAGCGGTTGCTCGCCGACGAGGGCATCGAAACCGTTGCGGCTGTGGAGAACGGCGACGGACTGCTCGACGCCGTGACCGAGCACAAGCCGGACCTGTGCGTGGTGGACGTGCGGATGCCTCCGACGTTCACCGACGAGGGGCTGCGGGCCGCCATCGAGTGCCGCCGCCGCTACCCCGGGCTGCCGGTGCTGGTGCTGTCGCAGTACGTCGAGGAGCGCTATGCCGTGGAGCTGCTCGCGGGCGGTGCCAGCGGTGTCGGTTATCTGCTCAAGGAACGGGTGGCGGACGTGAAGGAGTTCGTCGACGCGGTGCGGCGGGTCGCCGACGGCGGCACGAGCATCGACCACGAGGTGATCACGCAGCTCATGGTGCGCAGCAAGAAGAGCCCCGTCGACTCGTTGACGCCCCGCGAACGCGAGGTGCTCGGGTTGATGGCACAAGGACTGTCCAACACGGCCATCGCCGGCACGCTCGTGGTGTCCGACGGCGCCGTGGAGAAGCACGTCGGCAACATCTTCGCCAAGCTCGGCCTCGAACCGTCGAACTCGGAGCACCGCCGCGTGCGCGCTGTCCTGGCCTATCTGGACAGCTGAAGCAGCCGGGCGCCGTTGTCGTGCAGGATCGCCTGCTCGGCCGCGGCGTCCAGATCCCACGAGCGAACGGCGTCGAGCTGCACCTCGTAGGGGTACGGGATGTTCGGGAAGTCGCTGCCCAGCACCACCCGGTCCGCCAGACCGGCGATCCGCGAACGCCATTCGGCAGGCAGCGGCACCATCCGCTCGGTGAACGGAACGCCGACCATCGTGGTGTCCACGTGGACGTTCCGATACCGCTCGACCAGGTCCAACGCGCCGGAGTAGTCGGGCATCCCGGCGTGCGCGATCACCGCGGTCAACGACGGGTGCCGGCGCAGCACCTCCGCGAAGATCCCGAGCCCGGTGAACTCGCCGGGATACGGCCCGTCGCCACCGTGCACGACCACCGGCACACCAGCTTCGGCGAGCAGACCCCAGACGCCGTCCAGCAGCTCGTCCCGCGGGTCGTAACCGCCGACCTGGACGTGCGACTTGAAGCAGCGCGCACCGGCTTCGAGCGCCTTGCGCACGTACGCGTCGGCACCCGGTTCCGCGTAGAACGTGCCCGTCGGGACCGCCTCGGGCACCCGCGACGCGAAGTCGGCCACCCACTCGTTCAGCCACTGCGCCATGCCCGGCTTGTGCGGGTACACGAGCGGCGCGAACGCGACAACGCCCAGCTCCCGCAGTGCGGTGAGCCGGGCGTCCTCGTCTGTCCGGTAGTGGATGTACCAGTCGACACCGGATTCGCGCACGCGGTCGAAGTACGCCCAGACCTTGTCCAGGACGTTCCGCGGCATGAAGTGGACGTGGACGTCCACCAGTGCCATCAGTAACGACCCTTGAGGGCCCGTCCGTGCGCCTTGGCGATCTCGCGGTTGGCGTCGCGCTTCGCGATGTCCTGACGCTTGTCGTAGGCCTTCTTGCCCTTCGCGAGGGCGATCTCGACCTTGACGTAACCGTCCTTGAAGTACATCTGCAGCGGGACCAGCGACAGACCGGACTCCTTGGTCTTGCCGATCAGCCGTTCGATCTCCGCCTTGTGCAGCAGCAGCTTGCGCTTGCGCCGGACCTCGTGGTTCGTCCAGGTCCCCGCGACGTACTCCGGGATGTGCAGCGCGTGCAACCAGATCTCGCCGTCGTCGACCTGGGCGAAGGCGTCCACGAGGGACGCCCGTCCCATGCGCAGGCTCTTCACCTCGGTGCCGACGAGCTGAATGCCCGCCTCGTAGGTGTCCAGAATGGCCCAGTCGTGCCGAGCCTTGCGGTTCGACGCGATGACCTTCTGCCCGCGTTCCTTGACCATGGCGACAACTTTACGTGGTCACGCCAATCGTTAAAGCCGCACGTAGAGACGGAGTGTCACGTAGCCGGTGGTCGCCGAGATGACTATCGCGACGAGGAACAGCCACGGCGACACGATCAGGATGTCCAGGTAGCCGATCGGCGGGATGATGCCCGACTCGGTGAGGTTCCTGGTGATCCGGTCGAGGAAGAACGCCTTGAACAGCACCAGGCCGGCGACCGCGGTGACCGAGCCGATGATGCCCGCGACGACCGCCTCGATGAGGAACGGCAGCTGCGTGTACCAGCGGGTCGCGCCGACCAGTCGCATGATGCCGACCTCGACGCGGCGGGTGAACGCCGACACCTGGATGGTGTTCGAGATCAGCAGCAACGCGGCGAACGCCTGGATGAGCGCCAGGATCAGGGCGACGTCGCGCAGACCGTTGAGGCCGTCGAAGAACCGCTCGAGGAACTTGCCCTGGTCGTCGACACCCTTGACACCCGGCTTGCCCTCGAAGGCCTGCTTGATGACGTCGGTGCGCTCCGGGTCCTCCAGCTTGACGCGGAACGTCGCCGGGATCGCCTCCGGACGAGCGAGCTTGAGCAGCTCCGGCTGGGCCTCGAAGATGCGCTTGAAGCGCTCGAAGCCCTCGTCGCGGTTCTGGAACACCACGGTCTCGACGCCGGAGGTCTGCTCCAGAGCAGAGCGCAGGCCCGCGCACGGCTGCTGGGTGCAGTCCTTGTCGTTGGCGCTGACGTCGTTCGTCAGCAGCACGGAGACCTCGAGCTTGCCCGCGTAGTTGGCCTGCATCTTGTCGACCATGCGGACGACGAGCAGGCCACCGCCGAGCAGCCCGAGCGAGATGGCGGTCGTGAGGATCATCGCGATCGTCATCGTGACGTTCCGGCGAAGTCCGGTGACGACCTCGCTGAACACGAAGCTGGTACGCATCGGGGGCGGGGTTCCTTGGGGGTCGGGGGCTTTGGGGTGTCTTAACGGCCTACGCCGTAGACACCGCGTGCGTCATCACGGACGACTTTGCCGTACGCGAGTTCCACCACACGGCGGCGCATCGAGTCGACGATGCCGTGGTCGTGGGTGGCCATGATGACGGTCGTGCCGGTGCGGTTGATCCGCTCCAGCAGCAACATGATGTCCTGGCTCGTGTCGGGGTCCAGGTTTCCGGTCGGCTCGTCCGCGATCAGCACCAGCGGCCTGTTCACGAACGCACGGGCGATCGCGACGCGCTGCTGCTCACCACCGGACAGCTCGGTCGGGAACCGGTCCTCCTTGCCGTCGAGGCCGACCAGCTGCAGCACCTCCGGCACCACCTTGACGATGGTGTTGCGGGGCTTGCCGATCACCTCCAGCGCGAAGGCGACGTTCTCGGCGACAGTCTTGGTCGGCAGCAGGCGGAAGTCCTGGAACACGCAGCCGATGGACTGACGCAGGCGGGGGACCCTGCGCCGCGACATCTTGGCGACGTCGAAGTTGGAGACGTAGACGCGTCCCCTGGTCGGCACCTCTTCGCGCAGCAGCAGGCGCAAGAAGGTCGACTTGCCGGACCCGGAAGGCCCGATCAGGAAGACGAACTCGCCCTTCTCCATCTCGACGGACACGTCGTCGAGCGCAGGACGCGTGGAGGTCTTGTAGACCTTGGAAACGTGTTCGAGACGAATCACGAGGCGCGAGTCTACTCATGGCCGGGGTAAAGCCCCCGTTCCGGTTAACTTCCGGCCCCGGAAGGGCTGCCCGGACCCTCCACGCGGCGTGGTCGAACAGGCACCACCGGTCGACAAAAGAGCACGTTCGGGCCACTTGAAGGGCCGAACGTGCTCTTCGCCTCAGATCAGTGAGTCAGACCCGCGGCCTACCCCTGCTGGGACTGCTTGCGCCACCGGATACCGGCCTCGAGGAAGTCGTCGATCTCCCCGTCCAGCACCGCGGACGGGTTGCCGACCTCGTGGTTGTTCCGCAGGTCCTTGACCATCTGGTACGGGTGCAGCACGTAGGAGCGCATCTGGTTGCCCCAGCTGGAACCGGAGTCCTTCAGCGCGTCCATCTTGGCCTGCTCCTCCTGCCGGCGGCGCTCGAGCAGCTTGGCCTGCAGGACGTTCATGGCCGTGGCCTTGTTCTGCAGCTGCGAGCGCTCGTTCTGGCAGGACACCACGATGCCGGTCGGGATGTGCGTGAGGCGCACCGCCGAGTCCGTCGTGTTGACGCCCTGGCCGCCGGGGCCGGACGAGCGGTAGACGTCGACGCGCAGGTCCTTCTCGTCGATCTCGACGTGGTCGGTCTGCTCGACGACGGGCACGACCTCGACACCGGCGAACGACGTCTGGCGGCGGCCCTGGTTGTCGAACGGCGAAATGCGCACGAGCCGGTGCGTGCCCTGCTCGACGCTCAGCGTGCCGTAGGCGTAGGGAGCGGTGACGCGGAAGGTGGCGGACTTGATGCCCGCTTCTTCGGCGTAGGAGGTGTCGAACACGTCGACGCCGTAGTTGTGGCGCTCGGCCCAGCGCGAGTACATGCGCAGCAGCATCTCGGCGAAGTCCGCGGCGTCGACGCCACCGGCCTCGGCGCGGATGGTGATCAGCGCGTTGCGCTCGTCGTACTCGCCGGACAGCAGCGTGCGCACTTCGAGGCTCGCGATCTCCTCGCGCAGCTTGGCGCGGTCGTTGTCCGCGTCGGCCGCCGCGTCCGCGTCCTCTGCCTCTTCGGCGAGTTCGTAGAGCAGCGGCAGGTCGTCCAGGCGCTCGCGCAGGCCGGTGACACGGCGCAGCTCACCCTGCTTGTGGGAGAGCTGGCTGGTGACCTTCTGCGCTTTCTCCTGGTCGTCCCAGAGGTCCGGGCGAGCTGCCTGGTCCTCCAGGTCCGCGACCGCGGCGCGCAACGCATCGAGATCCAGCACCGCCTCGATGCTCGAAAGAGTGGCGGAGAGGTCCTTGATGTCTGCTTCGACGTCCGGGTTCACGGCAAAAGATTACGCCAGCACCGGTCGTCAGTCGCGACCGGTGCGTGCTGGCGCTCTCTTGTTACGCGGTGGGGATGGCGTCGAGCAGCTTGAGAACGGCCTTCGCGTGGGCGAGACCGAACTCGGCCACCGCCTTGGCGTAGGGGTCCTCCGCCGTCTTGGCCGCGCTCTTCGCGCTCTCCTGTTCCTGACCGTACGTCGAACGCGCGGTCGTGATCAGGGATTCGCGCTGCTTCGCGGTCAGCGAGCCGGCGTGCACCAGGCGCAGGATGAGCGGGCTGCGCAGGTGGTCCGGGCCGGGCTCGGACAGCAGCCAGTTCTTGAAGGCCTTCTTGCCGGCCGCGGTGAGCACGTACTGCTGGCTCGACCGCGGTCCTTGCTTGCCGAGGCGCAGCAGGCCTTGGTCAGCCAGCGCGGGCAGCTCGCGGTACACCTGGCTGCGGGTCACGCTGAAGAACGCGCCGAAGCGGTCTCCTGCCTCCGCCACCAACTGGCCACCGGTCTTGGGTCCGTCGTGCAGCAGCCCGAGCAGGGCGGCTGCGGTCGCATTCAGGTCTGACACAACGACAACGTTCCCACGTCTGGGGGAAGCTGTCCACAATGGTCAGCCGTTCTGTCCACAGTGGCTGATCACCGGGCTAGTCTGATGGGCCATGCGGAGCAACGAAAAGTCTCGCTGAGTAAGCGGCAGTTTTCCAGCCTCACGCGTTTGGCCGCTTGACCGTCTGTGTCCATCCCGGATGGAAAAACCCTTTCGCAGAAACGAAAGCCACCCGATCTCACTCGATCGGCGGTACGACTCTCACCGGCCGAAGCCACCCGAATGGACGGACGGGGCCTGACGTCGCACGACCTGGTGATGTCCGCGCGGAGCCCTTTCATCCGCCCCCGCAACCGGGAAAATGATCATTGCCAGGCAGGCGGAGCGAGACACGGAGGTCGGGGACGTTGAAGAACATCAAGTGGCTGGACCACAAGAAGGTGGCGGCGCACACCGTGGCGTGGATGACCGGCGGCATCCCGGAGCAGGCCGGCAAGGACGAGTGCATGGTCTGCGGCAAGCAGATCCGCAAGCACCGCACGGTCAACGGACAGGGCCGCATCTGCTCGAGCATGCTGTGCGCCCAGTACTGGGCGGAGAACATGACCTGAAAGTTCGCGTTGATCGCGAACAACGAAGAAGGCCGGAGCCTGTTGGCTCCGGCCTTCTGTCTAGTAGCGGGGACAGGATTTGAACCTGCGACCTCTGGGTTATGAGCCCAGCGAGCTACCGAGCTGCTCCACCCCGCGCCGCTTCTAGCTTGTCTTGCTGTTGTAAGGAGAACTCTACACCCTCCCGAAACCCCTTTTTCACCACCCCCCACTAACGCGATTTCCGCAGGTGGGAGGCCCTGCAAGCCGCGAGCCTTGCCTGCCGGTCAACCTACGGGAGTCTGGGGGCTTGCCCCCAGGGTGGGGTTTGGGGGCTCCGCCCCCAATGTAATGCGAAAAAGTCCTGTCTGCGTTCTCCGCAGACAGGACTCTTCCAACTTTGTAGCGGGGACAGGATTTGAACCTGCGACCTCTGGGTTATGAGCCCAGCGAGCTACCGAGCTGCTCCACCCCGCGTCGGTATGAATAGAACCTTACGCGGGGTGGAGCACTTAAAGCAAATCGAGAGGTCAGCCTGACGGTGTGGGGCTCGGCACAACCGACGACTGGCCCGTCGGCGGTGAAGCAGCGGTGTTGAACTGCTTGAAGCGGCTCGACGCGTCCTCCAGGCGCTGGTACGCCTGGCCGAGTGCGGCGAAGTCACCGCTCTGCTGAGCCCGCTTGATCTCCGCCAACGCCGCGTCGATGTCGTTGATCGCCTTCTGCAGGTCAGGACTCAACGCGCTGTTGGACGGCGGCGGCGTCGACGGTGACGTCGAGTTCTGGCCGTTGTTGGGCGGGTTGTTGCTCGGCGGCGGCACGACCGCACCGGTACCGCTCAACACCTGTTCCAGCGCCTCGCTCAACGTCGACGCGTATCCGACCCGGTCGCCGTACCAGACGAGAACCTTCGACAGCTGCGGATACGACGTGTTGTTGGCCGCGCGCTCGATGTAGACGGGTTCGACGTACAGCAGCGCACCACCCACGGGAAGTGTGAGCAGGTTGCCGTACACGACAGTCGTCTTCTGCTGTGCCAGCAGGTTGAGCTCACGACTGACGTTGTCCGATGTGAGGAACTGCGTCTGGATCTGCTGCGGGCCCTTCGCGTCCTGGGTCAGCTGCAGCACGCTTATCTTCCCGTAGTTGTCCGGGTCGGACCCCACGGAGACGTAAGCCGCCATGAATTCCCGGTTCTCACGCACCAGCGGGCTGGTCAGCTGGAACCGGACCTTGCTGGCGTCGGCCGGGTCACCGGCCAGCACGTAGAACGGCGGCTGGGCGTCCCTGCGTTTGGCCGCCGCGTCGCGCTGGGCGTCGGCCGAGGTCACGTTGTCGATCGTCGGGTCCTGCGCCGGCGCCCAGTAGGCGACACCGGAGTAGAAGTCCGACGGCGACGAGACGTGGTACTTCGACAGCATCTGCCGCTGCACCTTGAACAGGTCCTCGGGGTAGCGGAAGTGCTGGCGCAGCTCGTTGGAGATCTCGCTGTTCGGCTTCACCGTGTTCGGGAAGACGCCCATCCACGCTTTGAGGACCGGGTCCTTCTCGTCCATCGCGTACAGGCTCACCGTGCCGTCGTAGGCGTCCACAGTGGCCTTGACCGAGTTGCGGATGTAGTTGACGGACTTGTTGACCTGCGAGATCACCACGCCGTCCGCGGTCAGCGAGTCGTTCGTCGCGTCACCCAGCGGGGTGCGCTGCGCGTACGGGTAGTTGTCCAGCGTGGTGTAGCCGTCGACGATCCACGTGATGCGGCCGTTCACGACGGCCGGGTACGGGTCGCTGTCGACGGTGAGCCACGGCGCGACGGCCTGCACGCGGTCCCGCGGCGCGCGCTTGAACAGGATCTTCGAGTCGTCCGCGATGGACTGGTTGAAGAGGATGTTCCGCTCGCCGTAGTAGGCGGCGAACGCCAGCTTGTTGAACAGGTTGCCGATCGGCACGCCGCCCGCACCGGTGTAGGTGTAGGACTTGGCGTCCGTGTCGTACTCGGCCGCCGAACCCTGGGGCCGGCCACCGACGATCGAGTAGTCGTTCAGTCCGAACAGCTCGCCGTAGTACGTGCGGGGCTGCTCGACCTTGATGCCGTTCTCGGCGTTGCGGATCGTGCCGTCCGGCTGGACCTCACCGGCCTTGAACTCCGGGTACCCGCCGTTGGTCTGGTCGGCGACCGCGTTGACCTTGTTCGCCTCGGCGTAGACGAAGCCGTTGCCGTGCGTGTAGATGAGGTGCTGGTTGATCCAGTCGCGCTGACCCTGCGGCAGGCTGTCGAGCTTGAGCTCGCGGACCGCCACGATGTAGTCGCGCAGCTTCCCGTCCACTGTGTACCGGTCGACGTCGAGCTTGTTCGGGAACCCGTAGAACGGCCGCAGCTGCTGGAACTGCGTGAACGTCCGCCCGAGCACGGCAGGGTCGAGCAGGCGGATGTTGCCCAGCGTCGCCGCGTCGTTGCTCTTGATCTGGTCGTTCGTGATGTTCTGCTTGCCCTCGTAGGGCTTCGTTTCGACCTTGTCCTCTGTCAGCCCGAACGATTGTCGTGTCGCCGCGATGTTGCGGGTGATCGACTCGGCTTCCTTCTGGATGGCGTTCGGCTTGACCGAGAACTGCTCCAGCACCGCGGGCCACGCCGCACCGACGAGCACGCTCGACAGCACCAGCAGGACCGTTGCGATGGCGGGCAGCTGCACGTTGCGCATGAACGCGCCCGCGAAGAACGCGACCGCGCAGAACACCGCGATGCACAGCAGGATCAGCTTGGCCGGCAGCACCGCGTTGAGGTCGGTGTAGCTCGCGCCGACGAACTTCTCGTTCTCGTGCAGCAGCAGCTCGTACCGGTCGAAGAAGTACGCGACGGCCTTCAGCAGCACGAACGTGCCGGCGACCAGGGCGAGGTGCAGGCGCGCGGGTCCGGACAACTGACCACCGCGACCGGCCAGCCGGATGCCGCCGAACAGGTAGTGCGCGATCACCGCGCCGATGAACGACACCGCGGTCGTGATGAACAGCCACGACAGCAGCCACTCGTAGAACGGCAGCTTGAACGCGTAGAAGCCGATGTCGTGCCCGAACTGCGGATCGGTCACCCCGAACGGCTGGGCGTTGAGGAACAGCTGGATCTGCTGCCAGTCCTGCTGCGCCGACGCACCCGCGATCAACCCGACGAACACCGGGATGCCGATCGCGAACAACCGCATCCGCCGCATCACGACCGTGCGGTAGCGCGCCACCGGGTCGTCGGGCCCGGAGACCGGCACGAACACCGGACGCGCCCGGTAGGCGAGGTAGAGGTTGAGCGCGACGACGCCGCCGACGACGACCCCGGCGGCCACGAACAGCCCCAGCCGGGTGAGCAGCACCGTGCTGTAGACGTCGCGGAATTTCACCTCGCCGAACCACAGCCAGTTCACGTAGGTGTCGAGCAGCCGCGATCCCGTGATGAGACCGAACAGGAGCACAACACCCACGATGAGCAGTATTCGGCTGCGCCGGGACAGTTTCGGCAGTCCGACCGGAGGCCGTGTGGCCACGAGGCACGCTCCTGGATCGCGGTAATTCGTTACGTACGTTTAGTCCAACTCTACGGACGACGCCCTGGGTTCCCGTGAAGCCCGCAGTCTTACGATGACACGCGTGTCAGCGAGTGAAACGCCAGCGGTCATCCTCCCGACGGTCGCCCGCGAGGTAGAGGAGTTCGTCGGGGCAGCAGGCTGGGAACAGCCCCCGCAACTCTTCGCCCTCGTGGCCACCTCAGACCTGATCGACCAGCAACCGGAACTGCGGGACCAGCTGGATCCCGAAGCCTCCCCGCTGACCCCGATCGCCCAGGACGAACTCTCGGGCGACCTGGGCGACGCGCTGGCGGGCATCGAGTGGCCCCCCGCCGTCACCGGCTGCGCCCTGGCCCAGGAGATCGTGGTCCTGCCCCCGGAGGCGGAGACCGAGCTGAGCCACGGCGACCTGGACGACGAGGCGGCCCGCAGGTTCGCCGCGGAACACCCGGCCCGCCGCGAGGCGCGCCTGGTGGCAGCGGTCCTGCGCGACGGCTCCGTCTCCTGCGTGCTGCGGCTGCGCGGGACGGTCGAGGTGCCAGAGGAGGTCGTCGAGCACCCCGAGCTGGCGCCCAACCTCACCGACGCCCTGCTCGCCACGCTGCGGCCCTAGTCGTCACACCCCCAGGCTGACACAACCCCGGCGCCTGATCGCGCCGGGGTTGCGATGTCGTGCGTTCGCGCTGAGCGGACAGCCGCCGGCCAGGGGGCACGTGTCCCTGACGGTGCGGCGGCGAGTTGGGTGTGGTTGAAGGCCTGTTGATGTTGAGTTGGTGGTACTTGCAGACGCCTTGACAGCACAGCGGGGAGCTCCCACGCCCAGGACAGGCGCGAAAGCTCCCCGCGTGAGAGCCGTCAGCAGCTGGGCGTGTCCTTGTTCGCGTTCAGCGCCTCCAGCGACGACACCGCGTCCTTGAGGTTCTCGACCTTGATCAGCTTGAGGCCGTCCGGTGCCTGCTGCTTCGCGTCCTGGCAGTTCGCGGAGGGCACGAGGAACGCCGTCGCGCCGGCCTCCTTCGCGGCGACCATCTTGAAGGCGATGCCGCCGATGGGCTTCACCGTGCCGTCGCCGGTGATCTCGCCGGTGCCCGCGATGGCCTTGCCGCCGTTGAGCTCGCCCGGCGTCAGCTTGTCGACGATCGCCAGCGCGAAGATCAGGCCGGCCGAGGGGCCGCCGACGTCGGTCAGGCTGATCTTGATTTTGAACGGCACGTCGGCGCGGTCGACCGGCGAGATGCCGATGAAGCCTGCGGGGCGGCCGTCGTCGCGGGTGCCCAGGGTGAGCTGGGTCGACTTCGAGGTGCCGTCCTTCTCGAACGCCACCTCGATGCGGTCGCCGGGCTTGGTGTTCTCCAGCGCGCCGCTCACGTCGGCGGCGCTCTGCACCTGCTTGCCGTTGACCGAGATGATGCGGGCGCCGAGCGGGATGACGTTGTCCGCGGGGCTGCCCTTGGTGACCTGGTTCGCGATCACCATGCCCGGATACTGGAGGTAGTGCAGTGCGGCGACCTCGGCGGCGGTCTGCGATTCGCTGAACGCCAGCTCGTTGTTCTTCTGCACCTCCTCCTCCGACTCGCCGGGCTTGAAGAACTCCTCGCGCGGCGCCAGCGCGTAGCGGCCGGACAGCCACAGGCCGAGCGCGCCGAACAGCGACACGTCGTCGGTGAGCGAAACCGTCGTCATGCGCAGAGAGCCCTTGGTGGGGAACGTGTCCTGGCCTTCCACCGAGACGACGTCGGTGTCCTTGACCTTGCTGAGCACGTCGTAGGTCGGGCCGGGGCCCAGCGCGACGTACGGGACTCTGGCGAAACCGCCGAGCAGTCCGAGTGCCGCCACCACTAGGAAGCTGATGATCAGCGTCCACGTCCGGCGGGTCAGTCCGCGTTCCCTCGGCGGGGGCGCGGGTGGGGGTGCGGTCGTGACGGTTTCACTCACGGCTGAACAGCGTACGACCATGTGGATCCGCGTACGGTAGAGGCCATGAGTGACGTGCCGTTCGGGTTCAGCCCGCACGACCCCGACGACAAGAGCGGGAAGCCGGGAGACAACCCGTTCGACTTCAGCCAGCTGGGCAACATGTTGAGCCAGCTCGGCTCGATGCTGAGCAACGCGGGGTCGTCGAGCGGGCCGGTGAACTACGACCTCGCCAAGCAGATCGCGTTCCAACAGCTGTCGTCCTCCGCGACGACCATCGGGTTCGCCGCCGACCAGTCGAGCGCGGTCACCGACGCCGTGCACCTGGCCGAGATGTGGCTGGACCCGGTCACGTCGCTGCCCGCCGGCACCCGGACGACGCAGGCGTGGACGGCGCGCGACTGGATCGAGCGCACCATCCCCACCTGGCAGCGCCTGTGCGACCCGGTCGCGCAGCGCATGTCCGGCGCGTGGGTCGAGGCGATGCCCGCCGAGGCGAAGCAGGCGGCCGGCCCGCTGCTCGCGATGCTCGGTCAGATGGGCGGCATGGCGTTCGGCTCGCAGCTCGGCAACGCCCTGGCGCAGCTCGGCGCCGAGGTGCTCACCTCGACCGACGTCGGCCTGCCGCTCGGCCCAGAGGGCACCGCGGCTCTGCTGCCCGCGAACATCGAGAAGTTCACCGAGGGCCTGGAGCGCCCCGCCTCAGAGGTGATGGTCTTCCTCGCCGCGCGTGAGGCCGCCCACCAGCGACTTTTCACGCACGTGCCGTGGCTGCGGCAGCGGCTGCTCGACACCGTCGAGGAGTTCGCCAAGGGCATCAAGGTCGACACGTCGGCCCTGGAGGAGCTCGCCGGCCAGATCGACCCGTCGAACCCGGCCTCCATCGAGGAGGCCATGGGCTCCGGCCTGCTCGAACCGCAGACCACGCCGGAGCAGAAGGCGGCGCTGAACCGCCTCGAGACGCTGCTGGCACTGGTCGAGGGCTGGGTGGACGTCGTGGTCGACGCCGCCGTCTCTGAACGCCTGCCCGGCGCTCCGGCGCTGCGCGAGACCCTGCGCCGCCGCCGCGCCTCCGGTGGCCCGGCCGAGCAGACCTTCGCCACGCTCGTCGGCCTGGAACTCCGGCCGCGCAAGCTGCGGGCGGCCTCTGCCCTGTGGAAGCTCATCGGCGACCAGCACGGCGTCGAGGTGCGCGACAGCGTGTGGGAGCACGCCGAGCTCGTCCCGACCGCAGAGGACCTGGACGACCCGCTGGAGTTCGCCGAGCGCCTGACCAGCACCCGCAAGGCCCTCGACGACCCGATGGCCGAGCTGGAGCGCACCATGCGCGAGGACGGCGACAAGCCGGACGAGGGCAGCAAGCCCGACGAGAGCTGAGACAGCCACCTCCAACGATGCGAAGCGCCCGGCGAGAACGTTCTCGCCGGGCGCTTCGCGTAGCTCGTCAATCTTCAGTGATCCCCAGGCCTGCGGCGGCCGAGAGACCTTCCAGGTAGCCCATGGCCCGCTCGGTCTTCTGGTAGCGGTGAACCCACTCCCAGAAGTCCTTGCCGTGGCCGGGCACCAACAAGTGCGCCAGCTCGTGCACCAGCACGTAGTCGAGCACCCAGGGCGGCACGTCACGCAGTCGCTCGGACACCCTGATGGTGCCCTCGGACGGCGTGCACGACGCCCAACGGGTGCGCATGGGTGGAACCCAGCGCACGCTGACCGGGTCGGCGAGTGAATCCAGGTACCGCGCCGACAGTTCGGCGCAACGCGCCATGAGCGCCTCGTCCGACGTTCGCGCAGGGGACTTCCTGCGCGTCTCACTGCGCTGGAGGCGGCTCAACATCTCCGCCACCCAGTGCTTCTCTTCCCCCTTGGTCATCCGTGCCGGCAGAAGGACGACGACCGTGTCGCCCTCCCGGTACGCGCTGACCATGCGGCGGCGCCGGGAGCTCCGCCGCACCTCCACCCGCGGTTCGGCCATGGAGTCACCGTAAACGGCGGCACCGACAATTTTCCGCCCCCAACCGGCGGCAGCGGCGCACCCGGCGGGTGAAGTTCCACCGAACGGCGGCTGGACACGCGCGGAATCGACATGCGCGGTTTCCCCGTCTCGCGGAGGTACCGTCGCGCCAAGGTCCCCGAGTGTGTCCGCACTCACAACTGCAAGGGAGGGGCTGTGGCCGAGACCTACAACGGCTACTGCGTCAAGTGTCGGGAGAAGCGCGACTTCGACGGCAAGGTCGAGGAAACCAACGGCCGGCGCATGGCGAAGGGCACCTGCCCTGTCTGCGGCACGAAGATGACGCGGATCCTCGGCAAGGCCAAGGTCTGACGTTTCCGCTGGCAGGGGGCCTCGCCCCCTGCCAGTCTTGCCGGTGTGGACACAAGACCTCGCGTACGAGCAGGACTGGCCGTGGTGCGCAGAGCCCCCGGCGTCGTCCAGGTCGGCACCGATCCGAAACACGCCGTGGTGATCGACTCGCTGCCCGAGGCGCTGGTCGATGAACTGATCACCCTCGACGGCCGCCACACCGTCGCTGAACTGGGTGAAAGGCTGAAAAGCCGTGGCGAGGACCCCACCCAGTTGAGTGAAGTTCTCGAATCGCTCGAAGAAGCCGGCCTGCTCGACAGCGGCCCGCGCGCGACGGGTGGAACGGCCGCCGTCCACGGCGCCGGACACCTTGCTCTCTCAATTACTTCGCTTCTAGCTGAATCAAGCGTTCAGCTGGCGCACAACGCGGATCTGACGGTGCTGGCGGCGACGCTCGTCCCCGATCCGAACCTCGTGAGCACGCTGATGGCGTTCCGGACGCCTCATCTGGCCGTGCGCGTGCGTGAGGGCGTGGGCATCGTCGGTCCACTCGTCCTGCCCGGCCGCTCCTCGTGCCTGAACTGCATGGATCTGCACCGGACCGACCAAGATCCCGCGTGGCCCGTCATCGCGGCCCAGCTCGTGGGCAGACCGGCGTCCACCGACGTGCTGTTCGCGTCGGGAACGGCGGCGCTGGCCGTGGCGCAGATCCTGGAGTCGTTGATCTACCTCCGCGGCCGTGACCTGCCCCCGCCCGCCGTGTTGAACGCCACTGTCGAGCTGGACCTGATGGCGGGCGTTGCTGAGAGGCGTAGCTGGTATCCGCACCCGGACTGTCAGTGCTCCGCACATAACATGGCCGAGTGACCGAGATTCCGCGCAAGGCCGTGCAGCGCACCGCCAAGCTGGCGAGCCTCCCGCTCGGGGTGGCCGGCCGGGTTGTCGGTGGCTGGGGGAAGCGACTGACCGGACGCGCGGCCGACGAGGTCAACGCCGAGGTGACGGCCAAGACGGCGGAACAGGTCTTCGCGGTGCTCGGCCAGCTCAAGGGCGGCGCGATGAAGTTCGGCCAGGCGCTGAGCGTGTTCGAGGCGGCCGTGCCCGACGAGCTCGCGGCCCCGTACCGCGAGGCGCTGACCAAGCTGCAGACCGCGGCCCCGCCGATGCCCGCCCGCACCACGCACCGCGTCCTCGCCGAACAGCTCGGCGCGTCCTGGACGAAGCGCTTCAAGACGTTCGACGACGACCCGGCCGCATCGGCGTCCATCGGCCAGGTGCACCGCGCGGTGTGGCACGACGGCCGCGACGTGGCGGTGAAGGTCCAGTACCCCGGTGCCGACGAGGCTCTGCGCGCCGACCTGAAGCAGCTGCTGAGGTTCTCCCGGCTGCTGCAGGCGATCATGCCCGGCACCGACGTGCGCCCGCTGCTGGAGGAGCTGCGCGACAGGTACCTGGAGGAGCTCGACTACCGCGACGAGGCCGCCAACCAGCGCGCGTTCGCCAAGGCCTTCGAGAACGACCCGCACGTGCTGGTCCCCCGCGTCATCGCGTCCTCCCCCAAGGTCATGGTCACCGAGTGGACGTCCGGCGTCGGGCTGTCCCACATCATCCGCGAGGGCTCAGCCGCCGATCGCGACCTCGCCGGCCAGCTGCTCGCCGAGTTCCACTTCTCGGCACCGTCACGCTCCGGCCTGCTGCACGCCGACCCGCACCCCGGCAACTTCATGCTGGGCGACGACGGCCGCCTGCGCGTGCTCGACTTCGGCGCCGTGGCCCGCCTGCCCGACGGCCTGCCCAAGACGCTCGGCCTGATGACCAGGCTGGCCCTGGACGGCCGATCCGCGGACCTGGTCGAGCTCCTGCGCACGGAGAACTTCATCCGCGAGGGCATGTCCCTGCACGGCGAGGACGTGCTCGGCTACCTGGCCCCGTTCGTCGAGCCCCTGCGCGCCGAGTCGTTCCACTTCACCCGCCGCTGGCTGCAATCGCAGGCAGAACGCGTGGGCGACCTGCGCAGCCCGGACTCACAAACGGGCCGCTCGTTGAACCTGCCCCCGCAGTACCTGCTGATTCATCGCGTGACAATGGGCGCGACAGGCATTCTCTGCCAGCTCGACGCCCACGTCACCGCACGCGAAATCGTCGCGCGCTGGCAGCCGGGATTCGACGACTAACTCGTCCGAGTGAACGTTGCCGGAGTTGTCCACAGGTTGGGCTTGAGCCCCCTTTGCCGGTCGGCGCGTGCGCCACGATGAACACATGGCACACATCGCGACCACCACTGACCTGCGCAAATCCGGCCTCTCCCCACGAGAGATCCAACGTCACTGCACGCCTCTAGGCCCCTGGCAGCAGGTGCTTCCCGGCGTTGTTCTGCAGAAGCCCTCGCCGCCGACCCGGCTGGATCGGCTTCGCGCGGTTCTTTCCTTTGCCGGCCCTGATTCAGTGATCACGGGAGCTGATGCACTGACCCGGCAAGGAGCCGCGTTGGCACTTCCCCGGCACATTCACGTGCTCGCGGGAAAGAACATGCGGAGAGCGCACCCGTCGATTCTCTTCGAACGCACGAACAGGCCGCCGGGCGTGGTCGAGCGTGACGGGCTGAGGCTGGCTTCGCCGGCGCGGGCCACCGTGGACATGGCCCGGCGGGAGGCGAATCCGCGCGCGGTCGTGGAGATCCTCGATGCCGTGGTGGAGGCGGGGTTGTGCTCGGCGGGTGATCTGCACGCGGAGTTGAAGCGAAGCAGCCGCCGGGGAACGGCGCTGGTCAGACAGGCCTTACGCCACCTCTACCCGACCTGACCGCCGCGGGAGAGGTCCGTCCGCGCACTTCGGCTCCTAGCCGTCGGGAAGTCAGCCCACGGCTTGAGGCCCGCTGCCCACCGGGAGGTTCGACCCGCGCCAACCTCGTCCCGCCGGCCAGGCGACTGATCACCGGTCACGCCGAGTCCAACTCAGCGCACCCCGGCAACCCCACCAATCTGACCAGCCGCGCGAGCGTCGAAACAGCGAACCGGTCGTAGTCGCCGAGCCTAGGCGCGCGTGCCTCGCCCAGCGCTGATCCGGCCGTCGGCTGCCGATCCGCGCCGAGCCCCGACACCAACCGACCTCACCAACCTGACCGACACCAACTTCGCGCGACCGACCCTGCGCCAGAAGGACCCGTCCGCCAGTAGCCACACCGTGCCCGGAGTTCAGCGCGATCTCGCCGCCGAGCCCCGAGCCCAGCGCGACCTCACCAACCGAACCCGGCAGGCGTCAGCGCCAGTACTCGTCCGGCAACTTGCCCTCGATGTCCCGCACATGGGTCTTCGAGCACACCTGACACAACCACCGGATCGACCCACCGGTCCGCTCAGAAGACCAGGCCAGGAACTCCAGGTCGGAAACGGAGGTACGCGACCGCCCGCATCTGTGGCACGCCGTCATCGACGCCGCCCAGCCGTCATCGGCGTCGTCCCAGGTGGACCGTGTCAGTCTCGAGGAGGAACACGTCCTCCCGGGCACCGACGTACTCCGAGTCGGAGGGATTGAGGAGCCGGCGCAGCGCGTCGCGGTCGGCCGGGTGCAGGTAGGGCCCGGTGATCTCGGACAGCCAGGTCAGGCGGTCGACCGCCCATTCGCGGACCAGGTGCTTGGCCGGGGCCGGGTGGTCGACGAGGAAGCTGAAGGCGCTGATCTCGCCCAGGCCCGCGTCGGCCAGGGCGACGTTCCAGCCGACCGGCAGGCGTGCGGAGCCCTTCATGTTCTCGCGCATCGACACGAACCAGTCGGCGCGGGCCGCGGCCATGCGGTCCTGGAGGCCGGGCTCGCCGACGCCGAGGTCCCACGGCAGGAAGCGGGTTTCGAGGCCGCCTTCGGCCAGGGCCAGCCAGCCGCCCGGAGCCAGTGCTTCTACCAGGCGTTTTACCCCGCGCAACTGATCAGGGAGGTGGTGGATCACCCGCGAGCCCCAGATGAGCTCGACCGGGCCGGCGAAGGACAGCGGGTCTTCCGAGGCCAGGTCGGCCAGGACCGGCTTGATCGACACGGCGCCGTCTGCCTCGGTGCGCGCCGCGGTGCAGGCTGCGTCGAGCAGTTCGGGTGTGGCGTCTACCAGCACCAGGACGCCGCCGCCGTGTTCGCGCAGCGCCGAGGCCAGTTGCACGCTCATTGAGCCCGCGCCGCAGCCGACGTCCATCACGACTGGCGAGTCGGGCAGCAGGGAAACGAGTCTGCGGGCTACCGCGGACAGCGCTTCGGACTGCAGCGAGCCATATCGCCTCATCGCGTGGAGGCGAGCGGACCAGTCGATTCCGTCGTGGGTGTGGTGCGGCACAAAGGGAACGGTACGGAGGAACGGCCGAGGCCGCCATCCACCTTCTCGTGGATGACGGCCTCAGCTCGAGACTGTCAGAGGTCGAAGCGAGCCGCTCTGCGTCCCGCCCATCGCGACAACCTGCGCCAACGTTGCGCTGCCGCGAGGCGGTTCGCCAGGCGTTGCTCTTCTGCGTACCTCTGGGCTTCTTGTATTCGTATTCGCACGAGTTCTTCATTCAGAGACATGGGAGTCAGGCCCTCGTTCAGGTAGGTGGGGAACGCGCTGTTGCTGGTCACGGTGTTCACGCGGCCGCCTCCGTCTTGTCAGCGGTGACGACAGCTGCCGCGTCCTTGCGCGGACGGCCACGAGGGCGCTTCCGCGCGATCACGACGCCGCGCTCGAAGATCTCTCCACCCCAGACACCCCACGGCTCGTGACGGGCGAGCGCGCCGGCGAGGCACTCCGCCAGAACCGGGCAGGTCCCGCAGAAGGCCTTGGCCTTCTCGAGGTCCGCCGGAACGTCACCGAACCAGAGGTCGGGGTTGTGGGTGCGGCAGGGCAGGTCAAGCCCCTCCGCGAGGTCCGGAAGTGTCTCGCCGGTGAGCGGGACAGTCGCGGTCAACATCAGGGTTTTCTCCTTGTGTGGGGTACAGCAAAAAACACGAAAGCCGCGGACTCTGTGCGAGTCCGCGGCTTTCGTGAGCCTGGTGGTCCTTCGACCCCTTCTATGGGGTCGGCAGGAGCCTTCTCACTTGATGCGCGGACAGCGCATTCGTGTAGTTGTCGACGTCATCGATGACCGGCAGCGCGATCGGCTGCTCGCTGCCCAGTTCGGCGACAGTCAGAGCGGTGCCGCGCAGAGCGGTGCCCCGCTCACGGCCCAGCAGTGCCACTGGCTTGTGGGCAGAGGTGTGCCACATGGCCTGAGCGGATGCGGACGTGCAGATGCCCTCGGTCAACGGGAGGCCGAGCGCGCGGGAGATGCTGAAGATCTTCACAACGGGCCACCTCCTCCGAACGAGAGAGCTCTGCATCGAGAGCTAGTAGTAGTTCTTCTTCCCCAGACGGGTCCTCCGGACCCGGCATGAGCAGGTTATGACCCCGTCCCAGGGGCTCGCAACCTATTTAACAAAACTTGTCCCGATCAGGTGGCGGAGTACCCGACACCGGCTCGGACCAGGCCCAACACGTCGTCGCCGAACTTATCAAGCTTGGAGGCGCCGATGCCCGAGATCGCCACAAGTCCGGCCGAATCCGTGGGTCGCTGCTCCGCGATCGCCATCAACGTCGCGTCGGTGAAGACGACGTACGCGGGCACCTTGAGCTCCCGCGCCCGCCCCGCACGCCAGCGGCGCAACGACTCGAGCAGCTCTTCGTCCACATCGGACGGGCAGGACCTGCATCGACCGAGCTTGACGGCTTGCGCGTCGACCAGAGTCGACATGCAGACCCGGCAGGCCGGCTTCTCCTTCTTCATGAGAGGTGGCCGCTGCGCACCGCCAGATACTCGAGCGGCCGGGTGGTTCTCGGGCACGAGGTTGTAGAGGAAGCGCGATCGGCGGCGGTACTTGCGTCCACCGGCCGCGCGCGACAACGCCCACGACAGCCAGAGGTGCTCACGCGCGCGCGTCACGCCTACATATAGAAGGCGGCGTTCTTCTTCGACCTTCGCCTCGTCGCCATCGGCGTACTGGATCGGCATCGTGCCCTCGACCAGGCCGACGAGGAACACGGCGTCCCACTCCAGGCCCTTCGACGCGTGCAGCGACGCCAGCGTCACGCCTTCGACGGTCGGCGGGTGCTGTGCCTCGGCGCGCATGTCCAGCTCGACGCAGAAGCGCGGCAGGTCGGCCTCGGGCGTCGAGATGACGAACTCCTCGGCGAGTTCGACCAGCGCGAGCAACGACTCCCAGCGCTCACGTGCGGAGCCACCGGTCGGCGGTTCGTCGGTCAGGCCGACACGGCCCAGCACCGAGCGGACCACCTCGGGCAGGCTGCCGGAGACCTCGCCGGCCGAGCGCAACGCGATCATCGCCTGGCGCACTTCGGCACGTTCGAAGAACCGCTCGCCGCCGCGCACCAGGTAAGGGATGCCGAGCGACGCGAGCGCCTGCTCGTACACCTCTGACTGCGCGTTGACGCGGTAGAGGATCGCGATCTCGGAAGCCGCGACGCCCTCGTCGAGCAACGCCTTGATGCGCAGGGCGACCGCGTCCGCCTCGGCCGGTTCGTCGTCGAACTCGTGAAACCGCGGCGCGGGCCCCTCCGGCCGCTGGCCGATCAGCTGCAGCCGCGAACCCGCTGGCCGCCCGCGCGCCCACTTGATCACGTCGTTGGCCAGTGCCACGACCTGCGGCGTCGACCGGTAGTCGCGCTCCAGCCGCACGACGACCGCCTCGGGGAACCGCCGCGGGAAGTTGAGCAGCGGCTGCGGCGAGGCGCCGGCGAACGAGTAGATGGTCTGGTTCGCGTCGCCGACCACGGTCAGGTCGTCCCGGCCGCCGAGCCACGAGTCGAGCACACGCTGCTGCAGCGGCGTCACGTCCTGGTACTCGTCGACCACGAAGCAGCGGTAGCGGTCGCGGAACTCCTGCGCGACCTCGGCGCTGTCCTCCAGCGCCCCGGCCGTGTAGAGCAGCAGGTCGTCGAAGTCGAGCAGCTGCGCCTCGTTCTTGAGCTGCTCGTAGGTCGTGTAGAGCTTCATGATCTGCTCGGCGGGCGCCGGGATGTCCCGTGCGGCGCGCGCGGCGGCAACCGGGTAGTCCTCCGGCGTCAGCAGCGACGCCTTCGCCCACTCGATCTCGCTGGTCAGGTCGCGCAGCGCGTCGGGCTCGGTCGGCAGCCCCAGCCGGGACGCCGCACGCGCGACGACGCGGATCTTCTGGTCGACCAGCTCCCAGCGCGGACCGCCGATGACGCGCGGCCAGAAGTAGCGCAACTGACGTGAGGCGGCGGCGTGGAACGTCACGGCCTGTGCGCCGTGCACGTCGAGAGAACGCAAACGGGTGCGCATCTCCCCCGCGGCGCGCTTGGTGAACGTGACGGCGAGGACCTGCGACGGAGCGACATGACCGCGTTGGCACAGGTAGGCGATGCGGTGGGTGATGGTGCGCGTTTTGCCGGTACCGGCCCCCGCGAGCACGCACACCGGGCCGCGCGGAGCCTCGACCGCTGCGCGCTGTTCCGGATCAAGACCCTCCAGCAACGCGTCCATGCCCGGCAGTCTCGCAGATGGCCGAGCTGTGCTAAGACAGGCTCCCGCTGTGTTCGATTATTTTGGCCAGTATCCTGTGAGCATGGCTGGTAAGCAGGACAAGGCGGCTGCCAAAGAAGCGGCGAAGGTTCGCCGCGCGGCATCACGCGAGCGGCGCAAGCAGATCTTCGAGGCGTTCAAGATGCAACGCCGCGAGGACAAGGCGCTGATTCCGCTGATGCTGGGGGCCGTCCTCGGCGTCACGGCGATCGCCGTCGTCCTGGGCCTGGTCTTCAACGCGGTCTGGATGACCGTGCCGCTGGGCGTCGCGATCGGCGCGCTGCTGGCCGTGATCATCTTCGGCCGCCGCGTGCAGAGCAACGTCTTCCGCAAGGCCGACGGCCAGGCGGGTGCCGGCGCGTGGGCGCTGGAGAACCTGCGCGGCCGCTGGCGGGTCACCCCCGCCGTCGCGGGCACCACGCACTTCGACGCCGTGCACCGCGTGATCGGCCGGCCGGGCGTGGTCCTGGTCGCCGAGGGTGCGTCGCACCGGGTGAAGCCGCTCCTCGCCCAGGAGAAGAAGCGCATCTCGCGCGTCATCGGCGAGACGCCGATCTACGACTTCATCATCGGCTCAGAAGAGGGCCAGATCCCGCTCAAGAAGCTGCAGTCGACGCTGATGAAGCTGCCGCGCAACATCACGGCCGCCCAGGTCGACACGCTCGAGACCCGCCTCGCCGCGCTGGCCAGCCGCGGTGCCGCGCTGCCCAAGGGCCCGATGCCGGCGGGCGCGAAGATGCGCAACGTCCAGCGCTCGCTGCGCCGTCGTTGACCTCAGGTCGTAGCTGATCCAGCCTCCACCAGCACAAAGGCCCGCCGCACAGCTCGTGCGGCGGGCCTTTTCACGTCTGGAGGGAGCTATCGGACCTTGATGACGACGGTGCCCGCCGCCTTGTCGTGCAGGCACCGGCCGTCCGAGTCCCAGACCAGCGCCGGAATCAGCGGGAAGATCAGAACCGTGCGCAGCAGCGCGCGGGGCAGGTGCACGAAGGCCTTGCCGTCGATCCGCGCCACCCGCAGCCCGAACACCGCGTGCCCCGGCGTGAACCCGAAGTACGCGACCGCGATCACGGTGATGACGAACCAGGCCAGCAGACTCCAGTTGCGCGGCAGGTCCGGCCGCGTGAACACCGCAGCGACGCCCGCCGACAGCAGGAAGTCGGTCAGGATGGCGGCCGTGCGCCGTCCGATCGAGGCGATGGATCCCGGCCCCTTCTCGGGGAAGCCGTGGCGCTCACCACGCCAGCGCTGCTGGGTGCCGTCGTTCGACCCCTCGCCCGGCTCCAGTACGGAGTTGGGTCCTGACAGCCACGAACCGGTCCACTTGCTCACCCCACCAGAGTAAAGCCGTGCTCAACGGGTGAGGACCGGCAGGTCGCCTTGCCCGGTTGGGCGGCCCCGTTAACACTGGCGAAACATCGGAGTGACGGACGGGCAACACCGCCGTCATACGGTCACTCGCGATGACCAGCCGTTGTCCATAGTCAAGGAGTCGACGAGGGTGTTCAAGAATTCCGACGAGGTGCTGAAGTTCATCACCGACGAGGGCGTCAAGTTCGTCGACGTGCGGTTCAGCGACCTGCCCGGCGTGATGCAGCACTTCACGCTGCCGGCCCAGGCGTTCGACGCCGATGCGATCGAAGAGGGTTTGGCCTTCGACGGCTCCTCCGTGCGCGGTTTCCAGTCGATCCACGAGTCGGACATGCTGCTGCTGCCCGACCTGTACACCGCGCGCCTCGACCCGTTCCGGATCGAGAAGACGCTGATCGTCAACTTCTTCGTGCACGACCCGTTCACGCGTGAGGCGTACAGCCGCGACCCGCGCAACATCGCGCGCAAGGCCGAGCAGTACATCACCGACTCGGGCATCGCCGACACCGCGTACTTCGGTTCCGAGGCGGAGTTCTACATCTTCGACTCGATCCAGTTCGACACCACGGCGAACGGGGCGTTCCACAAGATCGACTCCGAATCCGGCTGGTGGAACACCGGCCGCGAGGAAGAGGGCGGCAACCTCGGCTACAAGGTGAAGTACAAGGGCGGCTACTTCCCCGTCACGCCGACCGACCACTACGCGGACCTCCGCGACCAGATGGTCCTCAACATGCAGGCCCAGGGCTTCACCGTCGAGCGCGCCCACCACGAGGTCGGCACCGCGGGCCAGGCGGAGATCAACTACAAGTTCAACACGCTGCTGCACGCCGCGGACGACTTGATGCTGTTCAAGTACATCATCAAGAACACGGCGTGGCAGGCCGGCAAGACCGTCACCTTCATGCCGAAGCCCCTCTTCGGCGACAACGGCTCGGGCATGCACACCCACCAGTCGCTGTGGAAGGACGGCGCGCCGCTGTTCCACGACGAGAGCGGCTACGCGGGCCTGTCCGACACCGCCCGCCACTACATCGGCGGCATCCTGCACCACGCGCCGTCGCTGCTGGCCTTCACCAACCCGACGGTGAACAGCTACCACCGCCTGGTCCCCGGCTACGAGGCCCCGGTCTCGCTGGTCTACTCCCAGCGCAACCGCTCGGCGTGCGTCCGCATCCCGATCACGGGCAACAACCCGAAGGCCAAGCGCATCGAGTTCCGCTGCCCCGACTCGTCCGGCAACCCGTACCTCGCCTTCTCGGCGATGGTCATGGCCGGCCTCGACGGCGTGAAGAACAAGATCGAGCCGCCGGCCCCGATCGACAAGGACCTCTACGAGCTCCCGCCCGAGGAGGCCCGCGACGTCAAGCAGGTCCCGGCCACCCTCGACGCGGTGCTGGACAACCTGGAGGCCGACCACGAGTTCCTGCTCGAGGGCGGCGTGTTCACCCCGGACGTGATCGACACCTGGATCTCGTTCAAGCGTGAGCAGGAGATCGACCCGCTGCGTCTGCGCCCGAACCCCTACGAGTTCGCGCTGTACTACGACGTGTGATCGACACGCTCCAACTGCTGAGGGCCGGGCGACTGATTCAGTCGCCCGGCCCTCAGTTCGTGTAGCTGCCGAGCAGCCTCACGCTGCACGACACGCCTTTCGCGCCGGTGATGACGCGGACGTTGGAGACCACGACACCGGCCTCGTTTCCGGTCGGCAGTCTCATCAGGGCGTCACCGTCGAGGAGCGGTTCCGAGGACGTTCCGGCACCGGACCACTGCCAGAGGCCACCGGTCATCGTCTCGATCAGGTCCACCCGGTCCAGCTCGACCGTTCTGCCGTCCACGTAGACGAGCAGGGCTGGTCCTGAATAGCTGAACATCGCCTCTCCCTGCTTTCCCGACTCCTACACACACGTGTGGCGCGGGCACGAGGTTCACGTGGTACTGCTTGCACGTGACTGAGTGGACGGTGCACGGCACCCGCAGGATCTACGACTCCGAGTGGATGAGCGTCGACCTGGACGACGTCGAGGTGCCGCGGGGCGAACGGTTCGAGCACCACGTGCTGCGGTTGCCCTACCCGTCGACCGGGGTGGTTGTCGTCGAGGGCGAGAACGTTCTCCTGATGTGGCGCCACCGATTCACCACCGGCGTCTGGGGCTGGGAGATCCCGGCCGGCCGCCTCGAAGCCGGCGAAACCGCGGAGGTCGCGGCGGTCCGTGAGACCGAGGAAGAGACCGGTTATCGGGTGCGCGTCGAGCCGTTGATCACCATGAACCCGTTGAACGGCATCAGCTCGCACGTCACGCACGTCTTCGTCGGCTCCGGTGCGGTCAAGACCGGCGAGCACGATCCGGCTGAGGCCGCGCGGGTCGAGTGGGTGCCGCTCAACGAGATTCCCGCGCTGATCCGAAAAGGACAGATCCCGTGCGGCATCACGCTGGCGGCCCTCACCACCTACCTCACGCTGCGGACAACCTAGAGCGGACCTCCATCAGGGCCTCGCCGAGCAGGTTCAGGCCGAGCCAGGCGGACGGGTCCGAGGCGCGCGGATCTGATGCGACCAGGCCGATGCCCCACACGCGGTCCTGAGGGCTGGCTTCCACCAGCACGCGGGAACCCGTGCCCAGCAGGTAGGAACGCAGGGCGGGGTCCTGACCGAACTTCGCCAGGTTGCCGTCGACCACGATCGGCAGGCGCTGGGACTCCCAGACGGACGAGGAGAAGTCCGAGATCGAGCGGCCCAGCGCCTTGGCTTCCGCCGGGGTGCGGGCGGCCAGCATGCGCGAGGCCGAGGCGAGGTCGTTGAACAGCAACGCCTTGCGCCACATCATGTAGTGCTCGGCCGACGCGAACTGTTGTCCCTCAACGACAAATGAGCAGGGCCACCACTGCGACAGGCAGCCCTTGCCGATGCTGCCGTCGTGTTCGGGCTGGTGGCCCCAGAAGAACAAGAACTTCACACGGCCACAGTAGGTCGTCTACGAGCGATCGTCCGCCGGGTTTTCGTCAGGCTCGGGCATCTCCGGCTCGCGCCAGGTCTGGGACCTCGTCGGGCCGCCCGCGCGCAGCTCGTTCGCCAGCTCGCGCTTCAGCTCGTCGTCGCGGGCGGGGCCGTGCTGATCACTTCCACGCTGTGCCACAGGTGCCTCCCAAAGTGTTGAACACACGAGAGGCGTACCCACTCGGCGCGGCCCAATCACTTCGGGATCGGGATGCCCGTCACGGTGATCGCGGCGCCGGTCGGGGCGAACTGGCCGGAGATCGACGAGAACGTCAGAGTGAGCGAGTTCACACCCGTGCCGAGCTTCTCGTCGAGCACCACGGTGCCCGAGGTCGTGGTGCCCTGGGTCACCAGGCTGTCCCACTTGCTGCTCGAGGCCGTGTAGGTGCGCTTCAGATCGTCCAGGACCGCGATGCCGTCCACAGGGAGGGTCATTCTGGCCTGGGAGGCGTTCGTGGCCGTTACGAAGAGCTTCACACGGCCGTTCGCGGCTTCTACGCGGGTGACTTCTATCGTCAGCATGCCGCGCTGTTGCTTGAAGGAACCCGTCTGCACCTTCACATCTGCGGAAGGCTCCGTGGTTTCCAGTGCGCCATCAGGGGTTTCGACGGCGTTCGACGTAGTCGTCGTCGCCGTGACGTTGGGCTGGGCGGTGGAGTTGCTACCGCTCAGTGCAAACTGAATCACACCGAGTAGTGCAAGCACCCCAGCAGCCACGCCCGCGATGGTGATCGCAGTCTTTGCTCCGCGCGTGACCCGACGATGCTGCATGTCTTCCTCTGTTCGACCCCCGTGCTTTGCCCTCAGCTCCCCCGCTGGGCGCGCCTAGTCTCATCTCGATTGGGTGAAACGTCAATGCGCTAGGGTCCGCGCGTGTCCCAAGATGTCGCCGAATTCACGGCTCCGCAGCTGCTCACCACCCACATCGTCGACTCGGTAGTCGAGGCGCTCGAAGCGGTTCAGGCCGCTGACGTGCTCGACCTCGGTGTCCGCGTCTACAACCGTCTCGTTCCCGACGCCGACGACGCAGAGTCGTTGGAAGAGGAGTGGGTCATCGAGGTTTACACCAGCGCGCCTGCTGTCGACCCCGATCAGGACGAAGACTGAGCAGTCCAGAAATGGGGGCACCCCACCAGGTGCCCCCAAACCTGAAAACAAACCTGAAGCTTTCAGGCCGTTAGTACGACTTTCCCGCGCACGTGCCCGCCTTCGAGCAACTTGTGCGCCTTCACGGCGTCGGCCAACGGAAACGTCTGCTGCACCTCGACGCGCAGCGAACCGGCCGCGACCAGATCCACCAGCCACTGCGTCTGTTCCGCGTTCGGACGCGCCCAGGTGTTGATCACGCCGTGCTCCATCGCCCGCGGCCCGTCCACAATGGACGTCATCCGCGCCCGGTCGCGCACCAGCTGCAACGACTGGTCGAACGCGAGCCCGCCGACGTTGTCGACCACCACGTCGACCAGGCCATCACCGCCGATCAGCTCCGCCACCGCGTCGACCAGCGCGTCACCGTAGGCGACCGGTTCGGCCCCGAGCGACCGCACGAACTCGTGGTTGCGCGGCGAGGCCGTGCCGAGGACCCGCGCGGCACCGAGCTCTCGCGCGATCTGCACCTGAAGATGCCCGACACCGCCCGCGGCCGCGTGCACCAGCACGACGTCGCCGGACCCGGTGCCGACGGCTTTCAGCGCCTGCAACGCCGTCAGCCCTGCCAGCGGCAGTGCGGCGGCCGTCACGAAGTCCACGTTGGACGGTTTGCGCGCGATCATCCGGTCCGGCAGCGCGACCAGCTCTGCATAGGTGCCGAGCTGGACGTGGTCCTTGCGCGCGTAGGCGAGCACCTCGTCGCCAGGCTTCCAGTCCTGCACGCCGATGCCGACCGCCCGCACGACTCCGGACACGTCCCAGCCGGGGATCAACGGCAGATGGTGCGGCAGCAGGCCCTGCAGGTAACCGGCTCTGACCTTGAAGTCCACCGGGTTCACCCCGGCCGCCTTGACCTCCACCAGGACCTGGTCAGGCCCGAGCAGCGGGTCGGGCAGCTCCTGCCACGACATGACGTCGGCGTCGCCGAACTGGGTAAACGCGATCGCTTTCACAGTCCCTCACCGTAGAAGACTCGCTCCGCGACCGCACGTGCACGGCGAGTAGTCCGGCGATATTCCTCCAGGAACACGCCCGGATCGCCGTTGGGCTGATACCCCATCACTGAGGCGACGGCGACGAGGTCGCGCCCGGACGTCGGCAGCTGGTCGGAGGCCTTGCCCCGCACCAACGTCACGGCGTTGCGCGCGTGCGTGGCCAGATTCCACGCGGCCGTCAGCGCGGCGGCGTCGTCCTCAGCCAGCAGACCCGCGGCGACGGCGGCGGCCATCGCGGCCGTTGTGGACGGTGTGCGCAGGCCGGGAACAGCGCCGGAGTGCTGGAGCTGCAACAACTGCACGGTCCACTCGACGTCCGCGAGCCCGCCTCGCCCGAGCTTGGTGTGCGTGCTCGGGTCGGCACCGCGCGGCAGCCGTTCCGTTTCGACCCGCGCCTTGATCCGCCGGATCTCCCGCACCGACGCCGCGTCCAGGCCTTCTGCCGGATACCGCAGCGGCTCGATCAACGCCTCGAAGTCGGCGCCGAGCGCCGCGTCGCCCGCGATGAACCGAGCCCTCAGCAGCGCCTGCTTCTCCCAGATCTCCGCCCACTGCCGGTAGTACGCGCGGTACGAGTCGAGCGTCCGCACCAGCGGCCCCTGCCGCCCCTCCGGCCGCAGGTCCGCGTCGACCTGCAGCGGCGGGTCCTGCGACGACGCGCCGAGCAGCCGCCGGATGTTCTCCACGACACCGCTCGCCCACTTCGCCGCCTCGGCGTCGGACACGCCCTCGAACGGCCGGCACACGAACAGCACGTCCGCGTCCGAGCTGTAGCCGAGCTCGTGCCCGCCGAGCCGGCCCATGCCGATCACGGCCAGCGCGGCAACGGGTTCGCCGGACGCCCGCACCGCCGCGTCCAGCGCGCTCTGCAGCACCGCTCCCCACACCTCGGACAGCGAGACGCACACCGTCTCGATCGGCATGAACCCCAACAGGTCCGCGGCGGCGATCCGCAACATCTCGTGGCGCCGCATCGACCGCGCGGCCGCGACCGCGCGCGCCAGGTCGTCGTACCGGGAAACCGCACTGCGCAAGGGGTTTCCGATGGAGTGCGGATCGCGGCCGACCAACGCGTCGGTGTCCGCGAGCAGCCGCAACACCTCCGGCGCCCGCACGAGCAGGTCAGGAACGAACTTGGAGGTGCCGAGCAGCACCGCGAGCCGTTCGACGACAGCGCCCTCGTCGCGCAAAAGCCGCAGGTACCAAGGGGTTTCCGCGAGCGCCTCGGACACCTTCCGGTACGCCAGAAGCCCACCGTCCGGGTCAGGCGTCCCGGCGAACAGGTCCAGCAGCACCGGCAGCAACGCACCCTGGATGCGAGCACGCCGGGACATGCCGTGCGTCAACGCCTGGATGTGCCGCAACGCGCCGTCGGGCGAGGTGTAACCCAACGCCGCGAGCCGGGCCACGGCCTCCTTGGTGGTGAGCCGCAACGCCTCGGTCGGCACGCCCGCCACGGACTGCAGCAGCGGCCGGTAGAACAGCTTCTCGTGCAGGCGGCGGACCTGGTTGGCGTGCTTGCGGAACTCCGTGAGCAGCACCTGCCCCTCCGACTTCTGCCCGTCCGCCGCCAGCCCGACAGAGCGCGCCAGCCAGCGCAACGCCGCGGCGTCGTCGTCTGCGGGGAAGAGGTGCGTGCGCAGTAAACGCTGCAACTGCAGCCGGTGCTCCAACGTGCGGAGGAACCGGTACGAGCGCCCGAAGTCCGCCGCGTCCTCACGCCCGACGTATCCGCCAGTGCCCAACACTGCCAACGCGGCGGTCGTCGCCTGGATGCGCAGGTCCTCATCGGAACGGCCGTGCACGAGCTGCAGCAGCTGCACCGCGAACTCGACGTCACGCAGACCACCGCGGCCGAGCTTCAACTCACGGTCGGCGAGGCCGGACGGCACGTGGTCCTCGACCCGGCGACGCATCGCCTGCACGTCCTCGACGAAGTTCTCCCGCTCCGCCGCCGTCCACACGTACGGCCGCACAACCTCGAGGTAGGCCTGCCCCAGCTCGGCGTCACCCGCGACCGGCCGCGCCTTCAGCAACGCCTGGAACTCCCAGGTCCGCGCCCACTTCTTGTAGTAGGACGCGTGCCCGTCCACAGTGCGAACCAGCGCCCCCGCCTTGCCCTCCGGCCGCAGCGCCGCGTCCACCTCGAAGCACGACTGGCCCGCGATCTGCATCATCGTGCTGGCCAGCCGGGTCGCCACGTTCAGATCACCCTCGGCGACGAACACGACGTCGACGTCGCTCACGTAGTTCAGCTCGTTCGCGCCGCACTTGCCCATCGCGATCACCGCGAGCCGGCAGCGGTCCACGCCGTTGACGCGTTCTGACGCGAGCTTCAGCGACGCTCGTAGCGCCGACACGGCGAGATCGGACAGCTGCGCGGCCACGGTGTCGTAGGGGACGAACGGCAGTGAGGACTCGACGACGTGCGCCAGGTCGTTGGCCGCAACGAGCAGCAGCTTCGCCCGGTACTCCGTGCGCAGCACACCGTCGTCCGGCAAATCCAGCGACACGTCGACCTCGCCGGTGAGCGAACGCCACCGGTCGGGGTTCACGACGAGGAAGTCCGACAACGCGGTCGACGACCCGAGCACGGCGAGCAGCCGGCCGCGCACGACCACGTCCTCGCGCAAGGCGGCCGACAGCGCCTCCCAGTCGGCGACCGGCTGCAGGCGTTCGAGGCCGCGCAGCGCGAGGTCGGGATCGGGGCAGCGGGAGAGCGCGGAGAGGATCGGCTCGGCGCCGTCGGCCGGGCGTCGGTCAGCCCACAGGCCGAGGCCGCGCAGCACTGACTCGCTGCGCGGCTCGGTGAGCCCGAATCTTGCCGGTGACGAATGACGGACTGGTTCGCTCATCAAGAGCCAACCCTAATGCCCTCACACGTCTAGAAGACGATCAGAGACAGTCCGTAAAGCACGACGGCGACACAGCCGGCGAAGCTCGCCACCGCGGGTACCTTCTTGCCGCTTGACAAGGCCCTGATGCCGAACACGAACAGGGTGACCAGGACCAACGTCACCAGCAGCGTCGCGCCGAAGACCTGGAGCAGCGCTTCCCACTTGATCGTCACGCCGCCACCTTGTGCAGCTCGGCCTGCGCGGCCACCTCGTCGACGATGTGTTCGGGCCGCACCGGCTCGCGCCGCGACAGGACCCAGATGACGCCTGCGACGATCGCACCGATCACGGCGACGCCGACGACCCCGGTGGTGCCGCTGGACGCCCACTTGCCCGCGATCGCACCGACGAAGCCGGCGGCGGGCAGCGTGAGCAGCCACCCGGCTGCCATCTTGCCCATGGTGCCCCACTTGACACCGTGGCGATCACGGCCGAGACCGGAGCCCATGATGCCGCCGGACGCGACGTGCGTGGTCGACAGCGCGAACCCGAGGTGCGACGACGCGAGGATCGCCGTGGCGGTCGAGGTCTGCGCCGCGAAGCCCTGGGCGGGCTCGATGGTCGTCAGGCCGCGGCCGAGGGTGTGCGTGATGCGCCAGCCGCCGAGGTAGGTGCCGAGCGCGATCGCGAGACCGGCGCTGACGATCACCCAGGTGGGCGGCGCCGAGCCGGGTGCGAGCGAGCCGGACGTGATCAGCGCGAGCGTGATGATGCCCATGGTCTTCTGCGCGTCGTTCGTGCCGTGCGCGAGCGAGACCAACGAGGCCGATGCGACCTGGCCGATCTTGAACCCGGTGTGCGAGACCCGCGGGTCCGCGGCCTTCTTGAGGCGGTACACGATGATCGTCGCCATCGCCGCGACCAGGCCCGCCACCAGCGGCGCGACGACCGCGGGCACCAGCACCTTGTCGACGACCTTGGCGAAGTGGATGGCGTCCACTCCGGACGCGACCCAGGCGGCACCGATCAGGCCACCGAACAACGCGTGCGACGAGCTCGAAGGCAGCCCTGCGTACCACGTGACCAGGTTCCACATGATCGCGCCGACCAGCCCGCCGAAGATGATCGCGGGAGTGATCTTGGCGTCGTCCACGATCCCGCCGGAGATGGTCTTGGCCACCTCGACGGACAGGAAGGCGCCGACGAGGTTGAGGACCGCCGACAACGCGACCGCCGTGCGGGGCTTCAGTGCACCCGTGGCGATGGACGTGGCCATGGCGTTGGCCGTGTCGTGGAACCCGTTGGTGAAATCAAAGATGAGAGCAGTGACGACAACGATGATCACTACAAGTGCGGGATCCACACTGATCCTCCGGCTGGATCGAACAAGGTGTCCGGGAGATGACGGTACCGGGAACTCTGGGTGCCCTATAACCTACGAAAGTAACGTCACACCAACGGAAGTTGTGTGCCCAAACACCCCGCGGGCGAGAGTTCTCCCCGTACCAGCTTCGCGAATCTCGCCACGAACGGCTGCCACACCTCTTCGAAGTCGCGGTGGGCCTCCGCGAGAAAGTCCAGGTCGAAGTCGGTGGGCCGCGCGCAGGCCGCCGATTCAGGATCTTTCGCGGCCCAGTTCAAGACGATTTCCGGGGTCGTCTCGATGTGGAACTGGAGACCGTAAGCACTCGATCCGACCCGAAACGCCTGATTCGGGTATTTCGGCGAGGCAGCCAGGTGTTCCGCGCTCGGCGGCAACACGTGCACCTCGTCGCTGTGGAACTGCAGCACGTCGGGCGTGAACGGCAGATCCGCGAACAGCGGGTCCATCCCGGCCGCGTCGCGCTTCGCCACCAGCAGCACACCGACCTCTGGCCCCTGCGGTCCGCGGCGCACCTGTCCGCCGGTCGCGACTGCGAGCAGCTGCGCGCCGAGGCAGATCGCCAGGGTCGGGAGGCTCTGCGACACCGCGCTGGAGAGCAGGCGGCGGGCATCGGCGAGCCAGGGGTGCTCCAGGTCGTCGAGCGCCCCCATCTCGCCGCCCAGGCAGATCACGCCCTGGTAGCCGTCGAGGCTCGCCGGCGCGGGCTCTTCCTTCAACGGCACGAGGTGCAGCTCGACGCCCTCGGCCTCCAACCACTCGCCCAGCTTGGCCAGCGGGTCGGACTGCGAAGGCTGAAGGACGAGCAAACGCGGTGCGGTCACGCAGGTGAGCCTATGTGGGCCTCACTCAGCAATGACACGCGACCTTGGATACACCTGCTCCAACGAGCTCATCCGACTCGACCGGATAGCCCGCCTCCCGCCACGCCGTGATGCCGCCGGAGAGCCGCTTCACCCGGAAGCCCCGTCGCGCGAGTGCGAGCGCGCCCTTCGTGGCGGCGTTGCACTGGAAGCTCTCGCAGTAGCAGATGTAGACCAGGCCGGGATCGAGATCGAGCTGGTCGGGCAGGTCGCGGTAGGGCAGGTTGATCGCACCGGGAATGCGAGCCCGGGCGAACGCCTCCGGCGCGCGCGTCTCCACGAGGACGTATCCCGTGGTGTCGCCGGCCTGCAGATCGCGGTGGACGTCGTCGGGATCCGCCTCGAACGCCAGCTCGGCGGCGAAGAACTCGGCGGCGGTCTGCGGAGCGGCGGCGGGGAAGCGCAGTGCGTTCGTCATGCCCTTGATCCTGCTGGGGCGTTCCCGGTTTCGACATGCGGAACTCCAGGCGTTCGGCCGGTTCTCCTTATGATTTCCAGGTGGAACTCGACGCCGTGGACTGGAAGATCCTGACCCTGCTGCAGCAGGACGGGCGGATGTCGTTCACCGCGCTGGGCCGCGAGGTGTCGCTGTCCGCGCCGGCGGTGACCGAACGGGTGCGGCGCCTGGAGTCGCTGGGCGTGCTCACCGGTTTCGTCGCGGTGGTCTCGCCCGCCCGGCTGGGCCTGCCGATCGAGTCGATCGTGCGCGTGCGGGTGCGGTCGCTGGACACGCCGCGATTCCGGTCGCACGTCCTGGTGCTGCCGCAGATCCTGGACGCGGACCACGTGACCGGGGACGACTGCTGGCTGCTGCGCGTCGTCTGCCGGTCGATGGTCGAGCTCGAGGACCTCGTCGAGGTCATGCAGCGCTACGGCGACACCACGACCTCGCTCGTGTTCTCCTCACACGTCCGCAACCGCCCGCTGTCGCCAGAACTGTTCGACTGACCTCACGTGTCACTTCATACGATCGGGTGATGGCTGACCGGATCCGGGCACTGCTCCGTCTCGTTCAGTGGGGCTGGCGCTGGCCGGCACGTTGTCCACAACCTGATCGGGTGGTGAGTGTCCTGAAACGACGTTTTGTTTCTCCCGCATATACGGAAGCGCGGGGGATGCGACCGGGACGCGGGCTGCCTGTGACCGCGCTGGGTGGCGTCGATCGCGGTCAGGTGGACGCTGTTGTTCACCGGGTCTGCTTCGAGGAAGGCGCCCGCGGTGGCCGCGAAGGCCTGGACGTCCTTGTGCGCTAACGCTTCCACCAGAACTCCACCCAGTCGTCGAGTGGTTGGTAGCCGATGCGTTGGTAGATCGAGTTCGAGGTCGGGTTGGTCAGGTCCGCGAAGAGCAGGACGTCGGTGGCGCCCTGGTCCAGTGCCCACTGGCTGACCATCGCGCTGACGGCGGCGCCGTAGCCGTGCTTGCGGTGCTCGGGTGGGGTGTAGACCGGGCCGACCCTGGTCATGCCGGCCTGCGGAAGGCTCGCCACCGCCCAGGCTACGGGTGTGCCGTTGATCTCCCAGAGTGCGTGGCCGTTGCCGAGGCGCAGGGAGCTGCGCATGGCTTCGGCCGCTCCTTCGTCCGGGGCCTCCGGCACGGCTTCCCTCAGGAACTCCTTGCGCCAGGTGCCGAGAAGTTCGGCGTCCTCCTCGGTGGCCAGGCGTCCGGAACCTTCGACGGCCGGCGGGGCCAGGGTGCCGAGGCGGTAGAGCCTGGTGGCGAGGGATTCGCTGAAGTCCTTGCCCGTCGCTGTGGCGAAGGCCTCAGACCTCTCCCGCGGACCGGTCACCCCCGGAGAGTCCGGATCGACCTCGTGGGTTGTTCGCACCGCCAGGTCCACCGCGTCGAGTGGAAGATCCGCTGCTTGGAACGGCCAGGGTGGGGTGCGGATCAGTGAGCCGATCACTTCGCCGTTCTCGTGGAATGTGATCAAGGTCGGCGGATGGTCGGTGGCCGGCAGTCGGCGTACGCGGTCGAGTGAAGTCAGCGCGATGGTGTTCCGCACCGGATCGGCCGCGAGCCGATCGTGGGTGGCGGCGTCGAACGACTCCAGGGTTCTGTGCACGACCGCGTCCATGGGTCCATCAGATCAGGGCTGGCAAGCGAGAAATCCGGGCATGCAAAAGACCCCTGAGGGGAGCACCGAAGTGCTCGACCCTCAGGGGTCTTCTGAAAGATTGTCCGGCGGCGACCTACTCTCCCACACCGTAACCAGTGCAGTACCATCGGCGCAGAAGGGCTTAACTACCGGGTTCGGAATGGGACCGGGTGTTTCCCCAACGCTATAACCACCGAAACTCTGTGGAGTTGTACCTGCGGCGATCGGAATGCCGCTCG